>NZ_JBHVWN010000005.1:44640-224109 GCF_042882275.1 Streptomyces sp. NPDC058231
GGTCGTTGTCACGGCGGAAGCCACCCGACGGACGGTCGTCACGACGCTGGAAACCACCACGGTCACCACCGCGGTCGTCACGACGGTCGCGGTTGGACGACGGACGGTCGTTGTCACGGCGGAAGCCACCCGACGGACGGTCGTCACGACGCTGGAAACCACCACGGTCACCACCGCGGTCGTCACGACGGTCACCACCGCGGAATCCACCGCGGTCGTCCCGGCGGTCGCCACCACGGTTGTCCCGGCGGTCGAAGTTGCCCCGGTCGTCGCGACGGTCGTCACGCGCGGTGGGCTGCTCCGGCACGGAGACGGCGGCCTCGATCGCGGCCTCCGCCTCGGCGGCGACCTCGGCGACCGCGGCCTCGGGGTCGTCGCCCCGCTCGCGCGCGGCACGGGCGACCAGGCGGTCGGCCTCCTCGCGGAGCTCACCGGCGCGGCGCTGGACGCGCTCCAGCTGCTTGGTCAGGTCGGCGACCTCGCGCTCCGCCTGCTTGGCGGCGTTGTTCGCGGAGTCGGCCTGGACCTCGGTCAGCGAACGGGCGCCGGTGATCTCGGCGACCTCCGGGTCGAAGGCGCCGGCGCCACCGACGATGTGGCGCGAGGCGTCGACGCCCGCGTCCTCCATCAGACGGAAGATCTGGCGGCGCTGGTGCGGCAGCGCCAGGGAGACGACGACACCGGACTTGCCGGCACGGGCGGTACGGCCCGAGCGGTGCAGGTAGTCCTTGTGGTCACCGGCGGGGTCCACGTTCAGCACCAGGTCGATGCCGTCGACGTGGATACCGCGGGCGGCGACGTCGGTCGCGACGAGCGCGTTGACGTAACCGTCCTTGAAGTCGGCGAGCACCCGGGTACGGGCGCCCTGCGTCATGCCGCCGTGCAGCGCGTCCGCCTTCACGCCCGCCTCGACGAGCTGCTCGGCGATGCGGTCGGCGCCCAGCTGGGTGCGGACGAAGATGATCGTGCGGCCCTTGCGGGCGGCGATGGCGGAGGTGACCGGCGCCTTGTCCTTCGGCTTCACGACGAGGACGTGGTGCGTCATGGTCGTGACGTTGCCCTGGGCGCTGTCGACCTCGTGGCTCACCGGGTTGTTCAGGTAGCGCTTGACCAGCGTGCCGATCTCGTTCTCCATCGTGGCGGAGAAGAGCATGCGCTGGCCGCCGACCGGAACCTGGTCGAGCAGCTCGGTGACCTCGGGCAGGAAGCCCAGGTCGGACATCTGGTCGGCCTCGTCGAGGACCGCGACCTGGACGTTCTCCAGGGAGCAGGCGCCCCGGTTGATGATGTCGCGCAGGCGGCCCGGGGTGGCGACGAGGACGTCGACACCGCGCTCCAGCGCGTAGATCTGGTTGCCCATCGACGTACCGCCGCAGACGACCTTCATCTTCAGGCCGAGCACGTCGCCGTAGGGCTGCAGCGCGTCCGCGACCTGCATCGCGAGCTCACGGGTCGGGGTGAGGATGATCGCGCGGGGCTTCTTCTTCTCGGTGTGGCCGCCGGCCAGCGTGGCCAGGGTCGGCAGACCGAAGGAGAGCGTCTTGCCGGAGCCGGTACGGCCACGGCCCAGGATGTCCTTGCCGGCCAGGGCGTCCGGAATGGTCGCGGCCTGGATCGGGAAGGGCGCCGTCACGCCGTTCTGCGCGAGCTTGCGGACGATGCCCTCGGGCAGACCGAGGTCTCCGAAGGTGATGGTCGGCTCGGCGTCCTCGGCGGGAACGTCGGTGTCGGCGGTGGCGGTGTCGACGGTCTCGGTCGTGTCGACCGTCTCGGACACCTCGGCGGCCTCGGCCACTACGGCCTCGGCGTCGGCGACAATCTCGTCGTTCTCGGGCATGACGGTGTTGTCAGAGCTGAAATTGGACATGCGAAATGCGAAACCTTCCGGAGTCTCGGCACGCGCCCATAACTCCGTGATTCGCAATTTCGACCGCCTCAATGCGGTCCAGCCACGGCAAGGGAGAGTACGCGCCACACGGCGCTCTTCTGTGTCGGCGCCGGGCAATGGGATCAAACGATCTACTACCATACGCACTCTCACCCGCATTGCGCAAACCGCACCCTTCGGACCGCCCCCTACACCGGCCCCACCTGCGGTGACGCCTCGGGCGTCCGCAGCGCCCGCGCCTCGTTCGCCGACCTCCTGCCATGCCTGCGGGGCTGAGCGGCCGGGGACGCGGACGGCACCACCGGCGGATCCGAGGACTCCGGACCGGGCGAGCCCGGCTGCCCCGGGTCGGCCGACCCGGACGGCGCCGCGGATCCCGAGGGCTGCGAGGACGAACCCGGCTGCTGCTGTCCGCCCCCGGGCGACGACGGTGTCCCGCCCCCGGTCGGCAGCGCGGCCCCCGGCTCCGCGTCCGCCTTTGCGCCGCCCGGCCCGGCGGAGGCGTCCGCCGACCCGCTCGGGCTCGGCGATTCGCCGGCCTTCCGGCCCGCGTGCGTTCCGGCGCCGCCGGTACGGCCGCGACCGGTACCCACCACCGTGGAGCCGTTCGGCCCGGCCGTCGAACCCTTCTGCGAGGCCGACGGCGACGGGGCCGGCTTGCCGTCGTCGGCGCTGATGCTCATACAGCCGGTGGACGTGGCGATCGTCACTGCGGTGACGGCTGCCCATCGGACAGGGGCGGACAAGTGGCGCACGGGGCACCTCCGGAGCGGGAAGTGGAACGGGGCGGGCGGGGGCGCACTGTCCAACTCCCGATCCCCCGCCATGGACACGCCCCGAGCCCCTTCGGCCCTCCCACCGCTGCCGCGCCGCGGATCCGGGCCGCGTCCCGCCGCGCCCTTCTCAGCCGTATCCGAGGGCGTGCAGCCGCTCGTCGTCGATGCCGAAGTGGTGGGCGATTTCGTGGACGACCGTGACTTCCGTCTCGGCGACGACGTCCTCGCGCGTCCCGCACATCCGCAGCGTCGGCCCGCGGTAGATCGTGATCCGGTCCGGCAGCACCCCCGCGTACCACTCGCCGCGATCGGTCAACGGCGTGCCCTCGTACAGCCCGAGCAGATCCGGATCGCCGGGCTCCGGTTCGTCCTCGACGAACACCGCGACGTTGTCCATCAGCCGCGTCAGCTCCGACGGGATCCGGTCCAGCGCCTCGGCGACCAGTTCCTCGAACTCTTCGCGCGTCATCTCCAGCACCCCGCCATTGTCACGTACCCCCGCCCGCCCGGCCCCGGAACCGCGCCCCGTCCCGCATGGCCGTCCTCGGGCCCGGGCATACGCGCCCCATGCCCCGCGCCCCGTTCCGCGACTCGTTCCGTGCCTCAGCCCTCGCCGCAGCGGTCCGTGTCCGGCGGCAGCGGCGCACCCGCTCCACGCCCCCCGACAGCATCCTCACCTCCACCCCGCACCCCTGTGCGCGTGCGCTCGGCCTGGTCGGCGTCGTGCTCCTCGGTGCCTGGCTGGGGCTGCTGATCGTCGGCGGCGTCCGTACGCCCGTGGGCCCCATGGACACCACCATGGCCCTGCGCCCCTCCCTGACCGGCGGCACGAAGATAGACGTGGCCCCGCTGGGCGCCCTGGAACTGAACTCCCACACAGCCCCGGTCCGACTCGACGTCGATGTCGAACGCCTCGACCCGGTGCGCTCCCAGGCCCTGGTCCAGCACCCCGAACGGCTCTCCGGGCTCCAGCAGGAGATCACCGCCGATGTCTCCACCGGCACCCGCGAACTGGCCGTGCGCTCCTGCGTCGCCGTCGTCTCCGGCGCCACCGCGCTCGGTCTCGCCGTCTACCGGCGCCCGCGCCGCGCACTGGCCGCCGGCGGTCTCGCCCTGGCGCTGCTCGCCGCGTCCGGAGTCAGCGCGTACGCCACGTGGAACCCGAAGTCCGTCCTGGAGCCCAGGTTCTCGGGACTGCTCTCCAGCGCCCCTTCGGTGGTCGGCGACGCGCGCTCGATCGTCACCGACTTCGACGTCTACCAGCGCGAACTGGCCAGGCTGGTCACCAATGTGACCAAGCTGTACGAGGCCACCTCGACGCTCCCGGTCTACCGGCCGGACCCCGCCACCCTCCGCGTCCTGCACGTCTCGGACATCCACCTCAACCCGGCGGCCTGGCAGATCATCGGCTCGCTGGTCGAGCAGTACGGCATCGACGTGATCATCGATTCGGGCGACACCATGGACCACGGCGCCGCGGTCGAGAACGGCTTCCTCGACCCCGTCCGCGACCTCGGCGTGCCGTACGTATGGGTCCGCGGCAACCACGACTCCCGGGCCACCCAGAAATATCTGAAGCGGTTCAAGAACGTGCGCGTGCTCGACGACGGCCGGGCCGTGGACGTCGGCGGTCTGCGGGTGGCCGGCATCGGCGACCCGCAGTTCACCCCCGACCGCTCGCTGGCGGCCCGCGGCGCGCCGGCCGAACGGCTGGCGGGGATGCGGCTCGCCGCCGCGCTGCGCGCCCAGGAACAGGCCGGCACCCCGGTCGACATCGCCGTCACCCATGAGCCGGACGCGGCACGTGAGACGGACGGCACGGTCCCGCTGGTCCTCGCCGGTCATGTGCACCACCGGGAGAACGAGCTGATGAAGCTCGGCACCCGCCTCAAGGTGGAGGGATCGACGGGCGGCGGCGGACTGCGCGCCCTGCAGAGCAGGAAGCCCGAGCCGGTGCGCGCCTCGGTGCTCTACCTGGACCGCGCGACGCGCCGCCTGCAGGCCTGGGACGAGATCACGCTCGGCGGGCTCGGCCTGACGACCGCCGAGGTCAGCCGCCATCTGCCGGAGGAGATCCGGGCGGACGGGACCCCTTCGCCGACCGCTCCCACCCGCTCGCCGTAAACCGTTTTGGCGATAGCTCCACCCATCCCATATGCTTCTCACGTCCCCGACGCGCTGGAAAGCGCGCAGGTGGGCCCTTAGCCCTCATCGTCTAGTGGCCCAGGACGCCGCCCTTTCAAGGCGGTAGCACGGGTTCGAATCCCGTTGGGGGCACGCTTTAACGTGTGCGAGACTTGTCTCGCACATTGCTTGGTCCTGTGGAGCAGTTTGGAGTGCTCGCCACCCTGTCAAGGTGGAGGCCGCGGGTTCAAATCCCGTCAGGACCGCTGCAGCTCTTATGCGCTGCGTGGCTGGGTAGCTCAGTTGGTACGAGCGATCGCCTGAAAAGCGATAGGTCGCCGGTTCGATCCCGGCCCCAGCCACCACCCGAAAGCCCCGTCCGTCGGACGGGGCTTTCGTCGCGTCAGGCCACCTCCCGTACGGCGGAGTTCACCTTCATGCCCCGGCACCGGCCGTCACCCTGCCGGTGCCCCCGGATTCCCGCCCGACTCCCGATGCCCGCGTGCCGTCGGCATCCTTGGCGTCCTTGGTGCCGGCAGCCCGGTCGGCCGCCGCGTCGATGGCCGACTCGAAGACCGCCACCGGCTGGGATCCGGCGATCGGGTGGCCGTTGACCAGGAACGACGGGGTGGAGCTGGCGCCGATCCCGTACGCCTCCTGCTGGTCCTTGCTCACCGCGCCGGCGGCTGCCGCACCGTCCGCGTCGCGTGCGAACCGGCCGAGGTCCGGGACCCCCGCCTGCTGCGCGAGCGCCTTCAGCCGGGCCTTCCCGAACCCCTTCTCCTTGGCTCCCGGGGCGTAGGCGGCCGCATGGAACTGCCAGAAGCGGCGCTGCTGTCCGGCGGCCCAGGCGGCGCGCGCGACGGCCTCTGACTCGGTCCCGAAGATGGGGAAGTTGCGCCACTCGATGCGCAGGGTGCCGTTGTCGACGTACTTCTTCACCAGGGCGGGTTCGGTGTCACGGGCGTACGTGCCGCAGTAGCCGCACTTGAAGTCGGCGTACTCGATGAGGACCACCGGGGCGTCGACGCGCCCCCGCGCGAGCGCGTCGCCGGGGTCGCGGCGGGCGAGTTTCGCCAGCTCCGGATAGACGCCGGCGTCCGGGTCGGCGGTGGCGTCGGCGGCCGAGGAGGCGCCGGAGTGCTCGGCGGGGGCGGTGGCCCGGTAGGAGAGGAAGCCGAGCAGCACGGCGGCGAGGACGACAGCGGTGCCGTAGAGCAGTGGCTTCTTGGACGAGGGCGCTTGGGGCGTGGGCATGGCAGGACTCCGTGCTCGTGATGCGCGGGAGAGAGGACGGGGGGACGGCCGGAGGGCGAGGGTCGCCCGCACCCGCAGTACGGAGCGTTCCACCGGGAACGGCGGGACAGGCTCCGGCCCGCGCAACCTGACTCGTACGGCCGCTCGGCCGGGCCGCCCCGCGCCCGTGCGGCCGCGGCCCCCACCTCGCGTACGCGACACGGCCGACGGCCATTCGACCGACGGCGGGGACGACGGGAACCGACCGTCCGGGGTCTCGGGTGCCCGAAATGGCATGTGGTGCGCCCCGGCCCTTCACCCGGCGGCCGGCGCCGTGACGCAGACCGCGCGAAATAGGTTCGCCGATCCTCGGGCCCGGGTGCGATCCTGGGACCCGTATGTCTACTTCCTTCGCCGATCTCCAGTCCCAGCTCGGACAGCTCTCGCTCCGCGACGCGCACCGGCTCGGCCGCCGCCTCGAAGGGGCGCGCCGGATCCGCAAGCCCGAGGCCCAGCAGGCCGTGCTGGACGAGATCGCCACCCAGGCCGGGAAGGCAGCCGAGCGGCTCGCGGGACGCGCCGCCAGGCTGCCCGCCCTCTCGTACCCGGAAGAGCTTCCGGTCAGTCAGAAGAAGGACGAGATCCTGGAGGCGATACGCGACCACCAGGTCGTGATCGTCGCCGGTGAGACCGGCTCCGGCAAGACCACCCAGCTCCCGAAGATCTGCATGGAGCTGGGGCGTGGCCTACGGGGCATGATCGGGCACACCCAGCCGCGCCGGATCGCGGCCCGCACGGTCGCCGAGCGCGTCGCCGACGAGCTGAAGACCCCGCTCGGCGAGGCGGTCGGGTGGAAGGTCCGCTTCACCGACCAGGTGAACCCGGACGCCACGTATCTGAAGCTGATGACCGACGGCATCCTGCTGGCCGAGATCCAGACGGACCGCGAGCTGCTCGCCTACGACACGATCATCATCGACGAGGCCCACGAGCGGTCGCTGAACATCGACTTCCTGCTCGGCTACCTGGCCCGGCTGCTCCCCCGGCGCCCCGATCTGAAGGTCGTCATCACCTCGGCGACCATCGACCCCGATCGCTTCGCCCGGCACTTCGGCGACGCGCCGATCGTCGAGGTCAGCGGGCGTACGTATCCGGTCGAGGTGCGTTACCGGCCGCTGCTCGAGGAAGAGGGCGACGACTCCGACCGCGACCAGATCACCGCGATCTGCGACGCCGTCGACGAGCTCCAGGCGGAGGGCCCCGGCGATGTACTGGTCTTCCTCTCCGGTGAGCGCGAGATCCGCGACACCGCGGACGCCCTGAACAAGAAGAACCTCCGCCACACCGAGGTGCTCCCCCTCTACGCGCGCCTGTCGCACGCCGAGCAGCACCGCGTGTTCCAGCGCCACACCGGCCGCAGGATCGTGCTGGCGACGAACGTCGCCGAGACCTCGCTGACCGTTCCCGGCATCAAGTACGTGATCGACCCGGGCAATGCCCGGATCTCCCGCTACAGCCATCGCACCAAGGTCCAGCGGCTGCCGATCGAGCGGATCTCGCAGGCCAGCGCCAACCAGCGCAAGGGCCGCTGCGGCCGTACCTCGGACGGCATCTGCATCCGGCTGTACTCCGAGGACGACTTCCTGACCCGCCCGGAGTTCACGGATGCGGAGATCCTCCGTACGAACCTGGCGTCCGTCATCCTCCAGATGACCGCGGCCGGTCTCGGCGACATCGAGAAGTTCCCCTTCATCGACCCGCCGGACCACCGCAACATCCGCGACGGTGTGCAGCTCCTCCAGGAGCTCGGCGCGCTGGACCCGGACGAGAAGGATCCGAAGAAGCGGCTGACGCCGCTGGGCCGGAAGCTCTCGCAGCTGCCCGTCGACCCGCGGCTGGCCCGCATGGTGATCGAGGCCGACCGCAACGGCTGCACCCGTGAGGTCATGGTGATCGCCGCCGCGCTCTCCATCCAGGACCCGCGCGAGCGGCCCTCGGACAAGCAGACGCAGGCCGATCAGCAGCACGCCCGCTTCAAGGACGAGACCTCCGACTTCCTGGCGTTCCTGAATCTGTGGCGGTACATCCGCGAGCAGCAGAAGGAGCGCGGCTCGTCCAGCTTCCGCCGGATGTGCAAGCAGGAGTACCTGAACTTCCTGCGCATCCGCGAATGGCAGGACATCTATGCGCAGCTGCGTACGGTGGCCAAGCAGATGGACATCCATCTGAACGAGGAGGACGCGCCGGAGCAGGCGGTGCACACCTCGCTGCTGGCCGGGCTGCTGTCGCACATCGGGCTGAAGGACACCGAGAAGAACGAGTACCTCGGCGCCCGCAGCGCCAAGTTCGCGATCTTCCCGGGGTCGGCACTCTTCAAGAAGCAGCCGCGGTTCGTGATGTCGGCCGAGCTGGTCGAGACGTCCCGGCTGTGGGCGCGGGTCAACGCCAAGGTCGAACCGGAGTGGATCGAGCCGGTGGCCCAGCATCTGCTGAAGCGCACCTACAGCGAGCCGCACTGGGAGAAGGACCAGGCGGCGGTCATGGCGTACGAGCGGGTCACCCTGTACGGAGTGCCGATCGTCGCCCAGCGCAAGATCAATTTCGGCCGGATCGACGCCGAGACCTCCCGTGACCTCTTCATCCGGAACGCACTGGTCGAGGGCGACTGGCGGACCCACCACCAGTTCTTCCACGACAACCGCAAACTCCTCGGCGAGGTCGAGGAGCTGGAGCACCGGGCGCGCCGCCGCGACATCCTGGTGGACGACGAGACGCTCTTCGACTTCTACGACCAGCGGATCCCGGCGCACGTCGTCTCCGGGGCGCACTTCGACTCCTGGTGGAAGCACAAGCGCCGGGACGAGCCGGACGCGCTCGACTTCGAGCGCTCGATGCTCATCAACGAGAAGGCCGGCGCCGTCACCAAGGACGACTACCCGGACTCCTGGCGGCAGGGCAGGCTCAAGTTCAAGGTGACGTACCAGTTCGAGCCCGGCGCGGACGCCGACGGTGTGACCGTCCACGTCCCGCTCCAGGTGCTCAACCAGGTCACCGCGGAGGGCTTCGACTGGCAGATCCCGGGTCTGCGCGAAGAAGTCGTCACCGAGCTGATCCGGTCGCTGCCCAAGCCGGTCCGCAGGCACTACGTCCCCGCGCCGAACTACGCGGGCAGGTTCCTGGACCAGGCGGTCCCCCTCCAGGAGCCGCTGCCGGTCACACTCGCCCGCGAGCTGCAGCGGATGGTCGGGGTCCCGGTCTCCGCCGACGACTTCGACCAGTCGCGGATCCCGGACCACCTCAAGATCACGTTCCGGATCGTCGACGAGCGACGCCGCAAGGTGGCCGAGGACAAGGACCTGGAGGCGCTGAAGCTCCAGCTGCGCCCCAAGGCCCGTCAGGCCCTCTCCAAGGCCGCCGCGGCGACCGCGGGCCCCTCGGGCGAGTCCATCGAGCGTTCGGGCCTCACGGGCTGGACGATCGGCACGCTGAACCGGGTCTTCGAGACCCGCCGGGCCGGCCAGCCGGTCAAGGCGTACCCGGCGCTAGTGGACCAGGGCGAGACCGTGGCGGTGCGGCTCTTCGACACCGAGGCCGAGCAGCAGCAGGCGATGTGGCGCGGCACCCGGAAGCTGATCCTGCTGAACATCCCGGTGAACCCGGCCAAGTTCGCCTCGGACAAGCTGACGAACCAGCAGAAGCTGGCCCTGTCCCGCAATCCGCACGGCTCCATCCAGGCGCTGTTCGAGGACTGTGCGACCGCGGCGGCGGACCGGCTGATCGGCGCCCACGGCGGACCGGCCTGGGACGAGGAGTCGTTCCGGAAGCTGTACGACAAGGTCCGCGCGGACCTGGTCGCGCTGACCGAGCACACGGTCGCCCAGGTGCAGCAGGTGCTGGCCGCCTGGCAGGCGTGCGAGCGCCGCCTGAAGGCCACCAACAGCCTCGTCCTGGTCGCGAACGTCACCGACGTACGGAACCAGCTGGCCGCCCTCGTACCGCCCGGCTTCGTCACCGGGACCGGGCTGCGCAGGCTGCCCGACCTGATGCGCTATCTGGTCGCCGCGGACCGCAGGCTCCAGCAGATGCCGACGGCCGTCCAGCGCGACACCACGCGCATGGAGAAGGTCCACGAGATGCAGGACGAGTACGCCTGGCTGCTCGAACAGCTGCCGCAGGGCAGGCCCGTTCCGCAGGAGGTCCTGGACATCCGCTGGATGATCGAGGAGCTCCGGGTCAGCTACTTCGCGCATGCCCTGGGCACCGCGTACGCCGTCTCCGACAAGCGGATCGTGAAGGCGATCGACGCCGCGGCGCCGTGATTTGGGGCGGCTCGGGGGCGTAACGGATCCACCACCAGGAGTGAAGTCGACCTGGACCGCCAACCTCCTGTACAGTCTGGTTTCACAGCCAGCCGCAAGGCAAGCAGCGAAAACCTGGTCCTGTGGAGCAGTTTGGAGTGCTCGCCACCCTGTCAAGGTGGAGGCCGCGGGTTCAAATCCCGTCAGGACCGCAGTAACGAAAGCCCGGATCCACTGGATCCGGGCTTTCGCGCGTCTTGACTCCGGCAACTGCCGACGGGTACTCAGACAGCAGGGACCGTCCCAGTTCCTCGGCGCGGGGCGGCGCGGTCCACCGGGAGGTGGCGCGGATGGCGGCATCCACTGCGAGGCATGAGACCCGCGCACTGCTGCGCGCCCACCTGGCGGCCGCTTCCGGTTACCGGCACCTCACCCGGCACTGCCCGATCTGCCACCGGCTCCTGCGGCTCGCCATGGAGCCCGTGACGGCCTCTGCGCCCATCCCGCCCCCTGAACCGCCCGCGCTGTCCGGCGGGGCCTCGGTGGCCGTTCAGGGCTCCGTCGCGACCGACACCCCCTCCCGCACCCGCTCCACCGCCCCGAAGGCGCGGGACGGGCAGGGCCGCGAGCGGCGGGCCGAGGACGGAAGTCCCGCCACCACGTGACCGATGGCGACGACTTCGACTTCCCGTCAGTGGCAGGCTCGACCTTGGCAAGACTCGCACCGTGTGACGGGAGTCACTGAAAGAGTTTTGAGAAAGGGTGACTTTACACCCTTCCTACAACTGGCGAATTTAATATGTGCAATTGCACCACCCTGACGAGGCCACCGCAGGGCCGTCAGCCGCCCCGCCCGGAACCCGCCCCACGGGCCGCCGGCCGGCTCACGCGAGGCACGCAGAGGAGCCTTCCGCCGCCCGGCCCCGGAAGACGGGCCTCCGTACGGGCACAAAAAAAGATCGCGCTGGACCCGGCGGAGTCCAGCGCGATCGAACGACACACCCGCATTTGCACGGGTATGGCGCCCGTTGGGGCGGGCGCCCGTCGTGTGGAGCTATGGGTGGGCGAACACGGGTTGGGGGACCCGGGCAGCCCGGTTGTGGCGCGGCGACAGGGGTATGTCAGGCCTCGCTGCGCTGCTGCGGAATACCCGCAAGCAGTGCGCGGACCTCTGCCTCGCGGTACCGGCGATGTCCACCGAGCGTGCGGATGGACGTGAGCTTGCCTGCCTTGGCCCAACGGGTGACCGTCTTCGGGTCCACGCGGAACATCGTGGCAACCTCAGCCGGGGTCAGCAGCGGCTCGGCATCAGGGGTGCGAGCGGTCATGAGCGGCCTCCTCGGGAGAACCGAACCATCTCGGTTCTTTCCTTTAAATTCTGCACCTTGACCCGCGTTGCCCGAAATGGCGGACGCGGGCCGAGTCGGTTATAGGACGAACGGCTTGTCCTCGGCACTACAACTACACCATCCGTCCAGCCACGTCGGCCAAACCGATGGAATTGCCCTCCCAGGTGTTCATCAGCGACGGAAGCCGATGGACCATGCCATAGCGGACAGTCACACCACCGTGACGATCAGTCACAGAGCGATCAGGAGTCGCCAGACCCCCCATAGAGCGCAATGCCGAGCATTCCGCCCATACTTGGACGGATGGAGTCCTCCCCGGACTCCTTGTCCTATTTTGGCACGAGGGGTAGGGAAGGACGCAAGGGCCCCGTTAGTGCTATCCGTCACGCTTGAGGCATAGGCCCGGTTCAGGACGTAGGTCCTAGGACCACGGACGCACACTCCCGCCACTTCATCCCCACCACTCTCACGTGTCACACGGGAAAGCGGTTCCGGTCCCGGGCTCAGTTGGCGAATTGACGATCCCTCACGGCCCGCCAGCGCTCCGCCAGCCGCCGGTACGCCTCGCCCGCCCCTTCGGTGTCACCGGCCTGCAGCGCCGCGATGCCCTCGGCGACGTCCGCGGCCGAGCGGTCCGCGGCGAGCTGCTCCGCCGACAGCGCGTGCACCAGTCCGCCGTAGTCGAGCTCGACCAACGCGCGCGGGTGGAATTCCTCCAGCCACCGCCCGACGTCCACCAGTCCCGCGGCCAGCGGACCGTCGTCGACCGTCTCACGCAGCGTCTTCAGCGCCCGGGCCAGCCGGCGGCGCGCCTGCACCATCGGGGTCCGGTAGCGCAGCACCGGCGCCACGCCGTCGCCGGCCGCCTCCGTGTGCTCCCGCTCCCCGTCGGAGAAGAGCACGAACCACCGCACCGGCACCTGCCACACCGCGGTACGGATCCACGGCCTGGCGTCCGGGTTGCGCTCCGCCCACCGTTCGTGGTCGGCCACCGCCTGTCCGCGCACCACCGGCGGCAGCACGGCGTCGAGCACCGGGGCCGGGAACATCTCCGCCAGCTCGCCCAGCGCCAGCCAGCCGCGCAGCCGGGTCCGCCAGGGGCAGACGCACACCACGCCGTTCAGCTCGGCGACGAACGCGTCCCCGCTCTCGTGGGCCGGCACGCCGACCGGCGGGGTGGCCGCCAAGTCGGCCAGCGAGCGGCGGAGTTCGTCCTGGGCCGTGGGGAGGCGGGCGCGCCCCGCGTAGCGGGCCCAGTGGGCACGCTCCGGCTCCGGGAAGGCAGCCAGCGGTTCGTACACCCGCAGGTAGGACGCGTATGGGACCAGCACCGAAGACACCACCGACATGCGGCAAATCGTGTCACGCCCGTACTCCGCCAGGGGGTGATCCTGAGCACTGGACCGGATCCGCGCCCTCCCAGGACTTACGCTCTTGCCCAGTCGGACCGGCCGTGCCGGCCGGTCCGGGACCCTCCCCACCTTCAGGAGGGTCTTCCGCCGCTTCGTACTTGGGAGTCACCACAGTGACCGATGTGACCGACGGCGTCCTGCACACCCTGTTCCACTCGGATCAGGGGGGGCACGAACAGGTCGTGCTCTGCCAGGACCGTGCCAGCGGCCTCAAGGCTGTCATCGCCATCCACTCCACCGCCCTGGGCCCGGCCCTCGGCGGCACCCGCTTCTATCCGTACGCCTCCGAGGAGGAGGCGCTCGCGGATGTCCTGAACCTCTCGCGCGGCATGTCGTACAAGAACGCCATGGCCGGTCTCGACCACGGTGGCGGCAAGGCCGTCATCATCGGCGACCCGGAGGCGTTCGAGCCCACCCGGAAGACGGAACTGCTGCTGGCGTTCGGGCGGGCCGTGGCCTCGCTCGGCGGGCGTTACGTGACCGCCTGCGACGTCGGCACCTACGTCGCCGACATGGACGTCGTGGCCCGCGAGTGCCGGTGGACCACCGGCCGCTCCCCCGAGAACGGCGGCGCCGGCGACTCCTCGGTCCTCACCGCGTTCGGCGTCTTCCAGGGCATGCGGGCCTCCGCGCAGCACCTCTGGGGCGACCCGACACTGCGTGGCCGAAAAGTAGCGGTCGCGGGGGTCGGCAAGGTCGGCCACCACCTCGTCGAGCACCTTCTGTCGGACGGTGCCGAGGTCGTGGTCACGGACGTCCGGCCGGAGTCGGTGCGCCGGATCACCGAGCTCCACCCCGAGGTCGCGGTGGCCTCGGACACCGCGGCGCTGATCCGTACCGAGGGCCTCGACATCTACGCCCCGTGCGCGCTCGGCGGGGCGCTGAACGACGAGACCGTCCCTGTGCTCACCGCCAGGGTGGTGTGCGGCGCGGCCAACAACCAGCTGGCGCACCCGGGCGTCGAGAAGGACCTCGCGGACCGTTCGATCCTGTACGCCCCCGACTACGTGGTGAACGCGGGCGGGGTCATCCAGGTCGCCGACGAGCTGCACGGGTTCGACTTCGACCGGTGCCGGGCGAAGGCGTCGAAGATCTTCGACACGACGCTGGCCATATTCGCACGCGCGAAGGCCGACGGGATTCCGCCGGCCGCGGCGGCCGACCGGATCGCCGAGCAGCGGATGGCCGAGGCGCGCCGCCCCTGACCCTCGGTCACCCGTGGTCGCAGGTGCGTCACCGGGCGTTGCCGGGCGTCGCCGCCCGCTGCGGCGGCGCCCGCCCGCCGACCGGCGAGACAAGACTCACGCCGGTCGGCGGGTCGCACGCCAAGAAGAGGTTAAAATCGCAGTTGACCAGCGAGGACGGGGCTTCTCGCGGGTCGTGTTCCGGGGCGTGTGATGCGGGCGGCGTACCGTATGGCCACGGAAGCAGGTACCGTTAAAGCCCTACGGGCACGGTCTCTCTGCCGAGAGTCCGTCCTGAAACATGAACGCGTGTCAAGACTCTGGGGCCGTCGAGCCCCGTCACCGAGGGGGTCGAGCCATGGGGCGCGGCCGGGCAAAGGCCAAGCAGACAAAGGTCGCCCGCCAGCTGAAGTACAGCAGCGGCGGGACTGACCTGTCGCGTCTGGCCAATGAGCTGGGCGCATCGCCTTCGAGTCAACCACCGAACGCAGAGCCGTTCGAGGACGACGACGAGGAAGATGACCCGTACGCACAGTACGCGGATCTGTACAACGACGACGAGGACGAGGACGAGGACGAACAGTCCGGTCCGTCGTCACAGCGCCGCGGCGCTTGACCTCGCGCTGACACATCAACCCGGTCCGGGCCTGCCCGGACCGGGTTCTGTGCTGTTCCGACAAGGATGGGCCGCGTCAGGCCGGCGGTCCCGATCGCCGGGCGGGCGGAGCTGCCCGGCGATCGGAAGCGGCCGTTCTCAGCGTGCGTACGAACCCGTGAGCTCGGCGCCCGTCGTGTGCGTGCCGCGGTCGGTGATCTCACCGGCGACCCAGGAGTCGACACCGCGGTCGGCCAGCGTCGTCAGAGCGGCATCCACCGATTCCGCCGGGACGATCGCGATCATGCCGACGCCCATGTTGAGCGTCTTCTCCAGCTCCAGCTGCTCGACCTGACCGGCCTTGCCGACCAGGTCGAAGACCGCACCGGGCGTCCACGTGGAACGGTCGACCGTGGCGTGCAGCCCGTCCGGGATGACCCGGGCCAGGTTGTTGGCGAGACCGCCGCCGGTGACGTGGCTGAAGCCGTGCACCTCGGTCGTGCGGGTCAGCGCCAGGCAGTCCAGCGAGTAGATCTTGGTGGGCTCCAGGAGCTCCTCGCCGAGCGTCCGGCCGAACTCCTCGACCTTGCGGTCCAGCGCCCAGCCGGCCCGGTCGAAGACGACGTGACGGACGAGCGAGTACCCGTTGGAGTGAAGACCGGAGGACGCCATGGCGATCACCGCGTCACCCTTACGGATGCGATCCGGGCCGAGCAGGTGGTCCGCCTCGACCACGCCCGTGCCGGCGCCGGCGACATCGAAGTCGTCCGGACCGAGGAGCCCCGGGTGCTCGGCGGTCTCGCCGCCGATCAGTGCGCAGCCCGCCAGGACACAGCCTTCGGCGATGCCCTTCACGATGGCCGCGACGCGCTCGGGGTGCACCTTGCCGACGCAGATGTAGTCGGTCATGAAGAGCGGTTCGGCGCCGCACACGACCAGGTCGTCGACGACCATGCCGACGAGGTCGTGGCCGATGGTGTCGTACACGCCCATCTTGCGGGCGAGGTCGACCTTCGTGCCGACGCCGTCGGTGGCGGAGGCGAGCAGCGGGCGCTCGTAGCGCCGCAGGGCGGAGGCGTCGAAGAGCCCGGCGAAACCGCCGAGGCCGCCGAGGACCTCGGGACGCCGCGTCTTCTTCACCCACTCCTTCATCAACTCGACGGCACGGTCGCCGGCCTCGATGTCGACGCCCGCTGCCGCGTAGGAAGCACCTGTTGTCTCAGACATTGCCTGGGATCTTTCGTGTGGAAGTACGGGGCTGATGGCAGGGCTGGTGCGGGTGGCCGGTCACGGCCGACGCAGCGCGTCGGACGCGGCGGTCGCCGCAGGCCCTGCGGCCAGCTCGGTCTCCAGCAGCTGCTTGCCGAGCAGCTCCGGGTCCGGCAGCTCCATCGGGTACTCACCGTCGAAGCAGGCGCGGCAGAGGTTCGGCTTGGCGATCGTCGTCGCCTCGATCATCGCGTCGAGGGAGATGTACGCGAGCGAGTCGGCACCCATCGAGGTGGAGATCTCGTCGACCGTCATGCCGTTGGCGATCAGCTCCGCGCGGGTCGCGAAGTCGATGCCGAAGAAGCAGGGCCACTTGACCGGCGGGGACGAGATCCGGATGTGGATCTCGGCCGCGCCCGCCTCACGGAGCATCCGGACGAGCGCGCGCTGGGTGTTGCCGCGGACGATCGAGTCGTCGACGACCACCAGGCGCTTGCCCTTGATGACTTCCTTGAGCGGGTTCAGCTTGAGGCGGATGCCCAGCTGGCGAATGGTCTGGGAGGGCTGGATGAAGGTCCGGCCGACGTACGCGTTCTTGACCAGACCGGCGCCGAACGGGATACCGCTCGCCTCCGCGTAGCCGATGGCGGCGGGGGTGCCGGACTCCGGAGTCGCTATGACCAGATCGGCCTCGACCGGCGCCTCGGCGGCCAGCCTGCGGCCCATCTCCACACGGGAGAGGTAGACGTTCCGTCCGGCGATGTCCGTGTCGGGGCGCGCCAGGTAGACGTACTCGAAGACACAGCCCTTCGGCTTCGCTTCCGCGAAGCGCGAGGTGCGCAGGCCGTTCTCGTCGATGGCGACGAGCTCGCCCGGCTCGATCTCACGGACGAAGCTGGCGCCGCAGATGTCGAGGGCGGCGGACTCGGAGGCCACCACCCAGCCGCGCTCCAGCCGGCCGAGGACCAGCGGGCGGATGCCCTGCGGGTCACGGGCCGCGTAGAGGGTGTGCTCGTCCATGAAGACCAACGAGAAGGCGCCCTTCACACCGGGAAGCACCTTGGCGGCGGCCTCCTCGATGGTGAGCGGCTTGCCGTCGTCGTCGGTCTGGCCGGCGAGCAGCGCGGTCACCAGATCGGTGTCGTTCGTCGCGGCGACCTGGGTGGCGCGGCCGTCCTTACGAGGAAGGTCGGCGACCATCTCGGCGAGCTGGGCCGTGTTGACCAGATTGCCGTTGTGACCCAGGGCGATCGAGCCGTGCGCGGTCGCACGGAACGTCGGCTGCGCGTTCTCCCACACCGAGGCACCGGTGGTGGAGTAGCGGGCATGACCGACCGCGATATGGCCCTGGAGAGATCCCAGAGACGTTTCGTCGAAGACTTGCGAGACCAGTCCCATGTCCTTGAAGACCAGGATCTGGGACCCGTTGCTCACTGCGATGCCCGCGGACTCCTGTCCACGGTGCTGCAGGGCATACAGTCCGAAATAGGTGAGCTTGGCGACCTCTTCGCCCGGAGCCCAGACACCGAAGACGCCGCAAGCGTCCTGGGGGCCCTTCTCTCCGGGGAGCAGGTCGTGGTTGAGTCGTCCATCACCACGAGGCACACCACCGAGTGTAGGCGAGATCGACCACTGGTCCGAATTGGGGACATCCCCCCGGAGCACCGGGGAAGGGGCCTGGAGCGCCTTTCCGGGGGCGGCCCGAGCGGTCACATTTGACCACGGAGCGTGACGGAAGTCGGCTCGGCGCGGGATCCGGAGGCGGGGCCGTATGCGCCACGGGGCGGCTGACGACGGGGCTGTCGGCGCATTACCGGCCAGTTCAAGCCACCGGGCGCGTCGGACCCTTCGGGTCCGGCGGTGGCGCTCGGTGAGTCCTCCGGCGGCGCGCGAGGGCGGCCGGAAGAACGGTTGTTCCGTGGTGAGCCTCACACCGCGCACGGAGCGCGGCGGCCGGTATGCGGCTTCTCCGTCGTCGACGGAATGCGTGTGACGCGCGTAGGCGCGGGCGTCCGACGCGGGATGCGGCGGCGTCCGGAGTGCGAGACCGGCGTTGACAGGCGCATGCCCTCTTGGCAGGCTCCTGGCCATGCAGCCTCTCGGTGATCACTCGGTCACGCTCGTGGAGCGCCGCCACGTCGATCTGGGACGTGTCGCGAGCGCCATCTGTCGCTGCGCCTGATCCCCGCCTCACGCACCCCTGCCGGTACGGCGCTCCGCGCCGGCCTCCGGCCACGCGTCGGCGGCGCACCGCGTTTCCCCCGTACCCGGCATCGCCCTGCGCCTGACGCCTGACGGGTTCCCGCTCTTCAGCTCTCTCCCCTTCGCCGCCGTGCCTGCGCGGCCGAGCCCTGCCCTGGAGCAGCCATGACGTCCCACGAGCCCATCGATTCGAACACAGGTACGGACACCGGGGCGCTGACCCGGCGCGCCTTCGGAACCGCCGTCGGCGCGACCGCCGCCACGGCCGCCGTGGGACTGGCGGCCGCCTCCCCCGCCGCCGCGTCACCCACCCCCGCCGAGGCGGTCCGGGAACGCCCCTTCCGGGCGGCCCGCGGCAGACATTCCCGGCGGCCCAACATCCTCTTCATCCTCGGCGACGACCTCGGCTGGGCCGATCTGTCCTCGTACGGGTCCCCGCACATCCACACCCCGAACCTGGACCGGCTGGGACGCGAGGGAGTGCGGTTCACGGATGCCTACGCCGGCTCCGCGACCTGCTCCCCGACCCGGTTCAGCCTCTACACCGGCCGCTATCCGGGCCGCACGAAGGGCGGGCTCGCCGAGCCCATCGCGGACCGTTCCGTCGGCCTCGAACCCACCCACCCGACCCTCGCCTCACTGCTGCGCGGCGCCGGGTACGCCACCGCGCTGATCGGCAAGTGGCACTGCGGCTACCTGCCGGACTACAGCCCGACCAAGTCCGGCTGGGACGAGTTCTTCGGGAACTTCGGCGGCGCACTGGAGTACTACTCCAAGCTCGGGCTCGCCGGGGAGTACGACCTGTTCGAGGGCGACGCCGAGTACAAGGATCTGCGCTACTACACCCGGATCCTGACCGAGCGGGCGAGCGAGTACGTGCAGCGCGACCACGACAAGCCGTGGCTGCTCAACCTGAACTTCACCACCCCGCACTGGCCGTGGATCGCGGAGGGCGACACGGCGGAGAGCGCCGAGATCGTCCGCAAGATCAAGGCCGGTGGGCTCGGCGGCCTCTTCCACGCCGACGGCGGCTCGGTCGAGAAGTACAAGCAGATGGTCGAGGATCTCGACCGCTCGGTCGGCGAGGTGCTCAAGGCACTGAGCCGGTCCGGCCAGGCGGAGGACACCCTCGTCTTCTTCGCCAGCGACAACGGTGGTGAGCGGTTCTCGTACCAGTGGCCGCTCTCCGGCAACAAGTCCTCGCTGCAGGAGGGCGGCATCCGGGTCCCGGCGGTGCTGCGCTGGCCCGCCAGGATCGACCCGCACCAGGTGAGCGGGGTGCCGCTGTTCTCGCCGGACTGGACGGCGACGCTGCTGGAGCTCGGCGGCGCGCGTCCGGACCCGGCGTACCCGCTGGACGGCACCAGCCTCGCCGGATATCTGCTGCGGGGCGAGGAGCCCGAGGAACGGGAGCTGTTCTGGCGGGTGCGCGGGGAGCGGGCGCTGCGGCGCGGTGACTGGAAGTACTACCGGGGCAGGAGCGGTGCCGACCAGCTGTTCCAGCTCGCCCACGACCAGCGCGAACAGGCGGACCGGGCGCAGGCCGAGCCGGAGCTGCTGGCCGAGCTCAGGGCGTCCTGGGAGCGGACGGACGCCGGCCTGCTGCCGTATCCCGCCGGGTCCTGACTCACTTCCCGGGTGCGGGTGCCGTCGCGCTGAATCCCTTGCCGTTCGACGCGGTGAGGGTCAGCGTGCGGTGATCGATCCGGTACGTCGTCCTCCCGTCCAGGATCGCAAGCAGCGCGCGCTCCAGCTTCATCCGCGGGCCCGGGCACATCATCTTGGTCCCGTTGATCCGGCCGAAGGTGATGGCCGGCCCGGAGACCGTCGCGGCACCGCGCAGATGGTTGCAGCCGGCGCTGCCCGCCACGGACCCGTCCTTGCCGAAGGTCAGCCGCGCGGTCCTCTCCGCGCCCCCGGGCAGCGACGAGACGGTCGCGCCGGAGACCAGGGCGCCGACGGTCCACGTGGTGCCGGTGAGCGGGGCCGGGGGCTCCGAGGTGAAGGCGATGGAGTCGCCCTTCACCGTGGTCAGGGTGAGGGTCTCGTCCGCGACGGCTGCGGTGAGTCTGCCGCTGAGCGCGCCGGACATGGCCTTCTCGAACCGCTCGACGTCCTTCGCGCAGCCCATCGCGGTGGCCGTGCCCGGCGTGACGGTGATCTTGTCGTCGGTCATCCGGGCGGTGGCGGAGAAGTGGTTGCAGCCGTAGTTCCCGCTGACCCGGCCCTCGGGTGTGATCGTGACGTGAGCGCTGTCCGGCGCCGCGGTCCTCCTGCCGCCGACCGTCACCGAGTCGGCCTTCCAGTAGACGTCGGTGACGGGCAGACCGGTCCGTACGGAGCCGCGGGCGCGGCCGGACCCCAGGTCGTCCTCGTCGCCGTACCCCGGTTGCGGTGCGCAACCGGCCAGGGCGAGAAGGGCCACGACGCCGGCGCTGAGAGCCCTACATTGACTGAACATGACCATCTGACGGTGTGAAGGGCCGATCCGGTTCCCCTCGGCCGGGGGGCGGCCGACCGGTCCGGCCCGGCGTTCAGCCCAGCAGCGGCAGCAGGTCGCCGAGATCGGCCCGCTCACCGCTCGCACCGACCTGAGCCGCGTCGAGCGCCGCCGACCACCGGGTACGCCCGGTGGCCAGCCGGATCCAGGTCAGCGGATCGGTCTCGACCACGTTGGGCGGCGTACCGCGGGTGTGTCTGGGCCCCTCGACGCATTGGACGACGGCGAACGGCGGGATGCGCACCTCCACCGACCCGCCGGGCGCCTTGGCCGCCAGCGCGTCGGCGAGCAGCCGGGTGCAGGCAGCGAGGGCCTGCCGGTCGTACGGGATGTCGAGCCCGGTCGCCGCGTTCAGATCGTCCGTGTGCACGACGAGTTCGACGGTACGGGTGACGAGGAAGTCGCCCAGCCGCATCACCCCGACCCGGGTCGGCAGCAGCCGGTCCTCGCCCACCCCCGGCACCAGCTCCTCGAACCGGCCGGCGACCTCCGCGTACAGCGCGTCGAGATCGGGCCGCTCCGCTGCGAGCGCCTCGGTGTCGGCGGCGATCCGGTCGGCCCGGCCCGCAGTCGAGAACGGCCACTGGTCCAGCGCGAGGCCGGGCCCGCCGGACGGCTCCGGCAGTTCCAGATTCCGGGTGACGTGCGAGACCGCCGTCGTCAGATGGACTGCCAGCTCCCGCACCGTCCACGCGCCGAGCCGGGTCGGCAGCGCGAGCTGCTCGGGCGTCAGCGTGCCGACCGCGGAACGGACATGGGCGAACTGCGCCTGTACGGCGGTGCGGGTACGGACCAGGTCGTAGCGGCGGGCGCGCTTCCGGGACGGCGGCATGGGAACGAGCCTACGGCCGGACCACCGCCCCCGGGTCACGGTCCCGGGTCACCGATCCGCCGCTCGCGGGGAAACGCCGCAGCCCCCGTCCGGCGTACCGGACGGGGGCTGCGGCGTGGAGCGATGAACCGGCTCAGGCGAGCAGACCGGGGATGGTCGCCTCGTGCGCCGTACGGAGCTCGCTCAGCGGGATGCTGAACTCGCCCTGCACCTCGATCTCGTCGCCGTCCACGACACCGATCCGGGTGACGGGCAGACCCCGCGCCCCGCACATGTCGTTGAAGCGGAGCTCCTCGCTGCGCGGAATCGAGACGACCGCGCGGCCCGCCGACTCCGAGAAGAGGAAGGTGAACGCGTCCAGACCGTCCGGCACGACCAGCCGGGCACCCTTCCCGCCGCGCAGGCAGGACTCGGTGACCGCCTGGATCAGACCGCCGTCGGAGAGGTCGTGCGCCGCGTCGACCATGCCGTCGCGGGACGCCGAGATCAGGATCTCGCCGAGCAGCTTCTCGCGGCCCAGGTCGACCTTGGGCGGCATTCCACCGAGGTGCTGATGGACGACCTCGGACCAGGCCGAGCCACCGAACTCCTCACGCGTGTCGCCGAGCAGGTAGAGGAGCTGGCCCTCTTCCTTGAAGGCGACCGGCGTACGCCGCGTCACGTCGTCGATCACACCGAGCACGGCCACGACCGGCGTCGGGTGGATCGCCGTCTCGCCGGTCTGGTTGTACAGCGACACGTTGCCGCCGGTGACCGGGGTGCCCAGCTCCAGGCAGCCGTCCGCGAGGCCACGGGTGGCCTCGGCGAACTGCCACATGACGTCCGGGTCCTCGGGCGAACCGAAGTTCAGGCAGTCGGAGATGGCGAGCGGCTTGGCGCCGGACGTGGCGACGTTGCGGTACGCCTCGGCCAGCGCGAGCTGTGCGCCCGTGTACGGGTCGAGCTTCGCGTACCGGCCGTTGCCGTCGGTCGCCATGGCGACGCCCAGGTTCGACTTCTCGTCGATCCGGACCATGCCGGCGTCCTCGGGCATCGCGAGCACGGTGTTGCCCTGCACGAACCGGTCGTACTGGTCCGTGATCCATGCCTTCGAGGCCTGGTTCGGAGAAGCGACCAGCTTGAGGACCTGCTCGCGCAGCTCGGCGGCGTCCGCCGGGCGGGCGAGCTTGTTCGCGTCGTCGGCCTGCAGCGCGTCCTGCCAGGACGGGCGGGCGAACGGGCGGTGGTACGTCGGGCCCTCGTGGGCGACGGACCGCGGCGGCACGTCCACGATCTGCTCGCCGTGCCAGAAGATCTCCAGCTGCGAGCCCTCGGTCACCTCACCGATGACGGTGGCGATGACGTCCCACTTCTCGCAGATCTCCAGGAAGCGGTCGACGTGCTGCGGCTCGACGATCGCGCACATGCGCTCCTGCGACTCGCTCATGAGGATTTCCTCGGGCGAGAGCGAGGAGTCGCGCAGCGGAACGGTGTCCAGCTCGACGCGCATACCGCCGGAGCCCGCGGAGGCAAGCTCCGAGGTGGCGCAGGAGAGGCCGGCGCCGCCGAGGTCCTGGATGCCCGCGACGAGCTTCTCGCCGAAGATCTCCAAGGTGCACTCGATGAGGAGCTTCTCCTGGAACGGGTCGCCGACCTGGACGGCCGGACGCTTCGCCGGGCCGGTCGACTCGAAGGTCTCCGAGGCCAGCACCGAGACGCCGCCGATGCCGTCGCCGCCGGTGCGGGCGCCGTAGAGGATGACCTTGTTGCCCGGGCCGGAGGCCTGGGCGAGGTGGATGTCCTCGTGCTTCATCACACCGATGCAGCCGGCGTTGACGAGCGGGTTGCCCTGGTAGCAGGAGTCGAAGACGACCTCGCCGCCGATGTTCGGCAGGCCGAGGCAGTTGCCGTACCCGCCGATGCCCGCGACGACACCCGGGAGGACCCGCTTGGTGTCGGGGTGGTCGGCCGCGCCGAACCGCAGCGGGTCGACGACCGCGACCGGACGGGCACCCATCGCGAGGATGTCGCGGACGATGCCGCCGACGCCGGTCGCCGCGCCCTGGTAGGGCTCGATGTACGAGGGGTGGTTGTGCGACTCGACCTTGAAGGTGACCGCGTAACCCTGACCGACGTCGACCACACCGGCGTTCTCGCCGATGCCGACGAGCATCGCGTCGTTGGCGGGGACCTTCTCGCCGAACTGCTTGAGGTGGACCTTGCTGCTCTTGTAGGAGCAGTGTTCGGACCACATCACGGAGTACATGGCGAGCTCGGCGCCGGTGGGACGGCGGCCCAGGATCTCGCGGATCCGGGCGTACTCGTCCTCCTTGAGGCCGAGCTCCTTCCAGGGCTGCGCGGTGTCCGGGGTCTCGGCCGCGTGCTTGACCGTATCCAGGCTCATGCGTTGACCAGCTTCTTGATGATCGAGGTGAAGAAACCGAGGCCGTCGGTGCGACCGGTTCCGATCAGCGGCTCGACGGCGTGCTCCGGGTGCGGCATCAGACCGACGACGTTGCCCGCGGCGTTGGTGATGCCGGCGATGTCGCGCAGCGAGCCGTTGGGGTTCACGTCCAGGTAGCGGAAGGCGACCCGGCCCTCCGCCTCCAGCTCGTCGAGGACGCGCTCGTCGGCGACGTAGCGCCCGTCCATGTTCTTGAGCGGTACGGAGATCTCCTGGCCCGCGGAGTAGTCCGAGGTCCAGGCCGTCTCCGCGTTCTCGACACGCAGCTTCTGATCGCGGCAGATGAAGTGCAGGTGGTTGTTGCGCAGCATCGCGCCGGGCAGCAGGTGCGCCTCGGTCAGGATCTGGAAACCGTTGCAGATGCCGAGGACCGGCATGCCGGCCTTCGCCTGCTCGATGACGGTCTCCATGACCGGCGAGAACCGGGAGATGGCTCCGGCCCGCAGATAGTCGCCGTAGGAGAAGCCGCCCGCCAGGATGACCGCGTCGACCTGGTGCAGGTCCTTGTCGCGGTGCCACAGCGATACGGGTTCGGCGCCCGCGACCCGGACAGCCCTCAGGCTGTCCTGGTCGTCGAGCGTGCCGGGAAAGGTGACGACTCCGATACGAGCAGTCACTTCGACTCCTCGGCCTTCTCCACCTTCACGGTGAAGTCCTCGATGACGGTGTTGGCGAGGAACGTCTCGGCCATCTCGTGAATGCGGCTGAGGGCGGCATCGTCCACCGGCCCCTCGACCTCCAGTTCGAAACGCTTTCCCTGACGTACGTCCGCGATTCCCTCGAAGCCGAGACGGGGCAGTGCACGCTGCACCGCCTGTCCTTGCGGGTCGAGGATCTCGGGCTTGAGCATGACGTCGACTACGACGCGTGCCACTGGCACTCCCGGTGGTGGTGTGGTGCGGCTGTTTCTCCGGGGGGCTCCCCAGACCCCCGCAGGTCCTCTCAGCGTACCTGGCCAGAAATTCTACGCGGGTAGATATCAAACGGCCATGATCACGCGGAGATATAGACCGTGACAACACGCGGGGAAAGCCAGGCGAAAAAAACCGCACAGCACGCACATAGAAGCCGGACACGCGGATGTAATTGCCCGGGCTTCACAATGCGGCACCTACCGCTGTACAAATGATTACCTGGGAAAGCAGTATTGCCCCTAATCAGTCGACAACAGTCGACCCGTATCCGCCTAGCAGCCGGAAGGCCGGTGTCAGCGCCCACCAGTGCGCCGATGCCGTAGGAAAGGACCAATATCCGTGGCTCAGCGCGTAGTGGTCACACTCTCCGACGACATCGACGGGGGAGCAGCGGCGGAAACGGTCATCTTCGCCCTGGACGGTAAGTCGTACGAGATCGACCTGAATCCGTCCAATGCAAAGAAACTGCGCAAGGCCCTGGCGCCGTACATGGCGGCCGGCCGCAAGCAGACAAATACCGGCAAGCGCGGCAAGCCCCCCGTCGCCTACCGGCACACCTCGCTCGCCCCCGACCCGGCGGCCGTCCGCGCCTGGGCCCGCTCGCACCGGATGGAGGTGCCGGCCCGCGGCCGGATCCCGAAGAAGGTCTACGAGGCGTTCCGCGAGGCGAGTTGAGGAGCGCCCGCGCCGACCCCCGGCGACACTCCACGGGCACCGACTTGCGCGACACCCCATCAGTTCGGCTAGAGTCTGGAGCACGCCGAGGGGCAAGGCCGAGAAGCCGAACCCCACGCAGCGTGCGGGTGTAGTTCAGTAGCAGAACATCCCCCTTCCAGGGGGAAGGCGCAGTGTGCAATTCCTGTCACCCGCTCTGCATCGCTCTTTCCGACCACTCCGGTGGATCAGGTAGAGTGGTGTTCGCACCGCCCAGTGAAAGCTGAGCGGCAGCAATGCGGACGTGGCTCAGTTGGTAGAGCATCACCTTGCCAAGGTGAGGGTCGCGAGTTCGAATCTCGTCGTCCGCTCGTGTTCGTTCGAAGGCCCTGGTCGATTTCGACCAGGGCCTTCGTCGTATTCCGGCGCCTCGTCCTCGACCGCTCATGACGTTTGTCATGAGCAGTCGTGACAGCTCGCACTCCTCGGCGCCGCGATCCGGCGGAAGCCTGAGGGCATGACCAGCGATGAATACGTGATCGAGGCGGCCGGCGTGCGCCGTCGCTATGCCGGCGGCTTCGAGGCCGTCCGCGGGCTCTCCTTCTCCGTGGCGCGCGGCGAGGTCTTCGCGCTGCTCGGGACGAACGGCGCGGGCAAGACGTCCACCGTCGAGCTGCTGGAGGGACTGGCCGCGCCCGACGGCGGGACGGTGCGGGTGCTCGGCCACGACCCGTACCGCGAGCGCTGCGCCGTCCGTCCCCGGATCGGGGTGATGCTCCAGGAGGGCGGCTTCCCGTCCGACCTCACGGTCGCCGAGACCCTGCGGATGTGGGCCGGCTGCACCACCGCGGCGCGGCCCGCCGGGGAGGCGCTGGAGCTGGTCGGGCTCACCGCCCGGGCGCGGGTACGGGTGAAGCAGCTGTCCGGCGGCGAGAAGCGGCGCCTCGACCTGGCGCTGGCACTGCTCGGCCGGCCGGACGTGCTGTTCCTGGACGAGCCGACCACCGGGCTCGACGCCGAGGGGCGGCGGGCCACCTGGGAGCTGGTGCGGACCCTGCGGAGCGGCGGCACGACGGTCCTGCTCACCACGCACCACCTGGAGGAGGCGGAGTCACTCGCCGGCCGGCTGGCGATCATGCACCGGGGCCGGATCGTGGTGACGGGCACGCCCGCCGAGGTGACCGCTTCCCGGCCGGCCCGGATCCGGTTCGAGCTGCCCGCGGGGATCGGAGCGGGACGGCTGCCGCTGGGGCTGCGGGCCGCGGCCGACGGGCAGCGGATCGAGGTCCGCACCCACCGGCTGCAGGACTCGCTGGGCGAACTGCTCGGCTGGGCGCGGGAGTCCGACGTGGAACTGCTGCGGCTCGACGCCCGTTCGGCCTCGCTCGAAGAGGCATTTCTCGATATCGCGCAGACCCCGGAAACGGCGGTGGCGGCGTGACCGGCACGACGGTCCAGGGACGGCTGAGCGCTCTCGGGCGCGCCGAGCTGACGCTGCTCCTGCGGAACAGGACGGCGGTCTTCGTCGCACTGCTCGTCCCGGTGGTGATGGTCATGACGATGAAGTCCTCACTCGACTCGGCCGACCTCGCCGGAACCGGGGTGACCGTCGCCGGAGCCGCGCTGAGCGGCGGCGTCGGCATGGTGCTGATCCAGGTCGTCTACATGAACCTGGTCGCCGCCTACGTCGCACGGCGCGAGGACCTGGTGCTGAAGCGGCTGCGCACCGGAGAGGTGTCCGACCGGGAGATCCTGATCGGGACCGCGATGCCGTCCCTGGCCCTGGCGCTCGCACAGACCGCGCTGATGATCTCGGTCGGCTCCGCAGCCTTCGGGCTCGGCGGCCCGCGGCGGCCCGACCTCCTCGCCGCCGGTCTGCTGATGGGTGCGGTGATGCTGACCGCACTGGCGGCCGCCACCTCCGCGATGACCCGCACCGTCCAGACCGCCCAGCTCACCACCCTGCCGCTGTTCCTCGTCTCGATGGTGGGCTCCGGACTCTTCGTGCCCCTGAAGGTGCTGCCGGACGGGCTGGCCTCGGTGTGCGAACTGCTGCCGGTGACCGGTGTGATGACACTCGTACGGACCGGCTGGCTCGGCGGCGGGGAAGGCGCCGAGCTGCTCCGAGCCGGGATGAGCGCGCTGGCCTGGACAGGCTTCGCGGTGTTTGCTGTGCAGCGGTGGTTCCGCTGGGAACCGCGGCGCTGAGGGGGGCTTGTGCGATGGGAATGCGGGTAAGGCGCTGGCGACGCGGCTGGCAGGAGCGCAGCAAACTCCAGCGGATCGAGCTCTATTCGCAGTTCACGGTGTCGGTGATTCCCTGGATGTTCACACTGACGTGGGATCTGGCGTCCTTCGCCTCGGACATCCGCCGCGATCCGCTGCCACTGACGCTGGGCGGGGCGCTCCTGCTGGTGAGCCTCGGGCAGTGTGTGCTGAGCAACCGGAACGTGAAGCCGTCGTACGACCACTGCCTCGGCAGGTCCGTCTTCCCGCGGCGCCGACTGGTGGCGCCGCTGGTGCTGCTGGTGCTGGGGCTGGGACTGCCGGCGGCGCTGTGCGGTGTGGGCGGCATCGACGACGACGGGCTGCTCCTCCTGGTCATCAACGCGCCGATGGCGCTCGCGACCACACAGGTGCTGCTCGTCCCGGTCCGCACTTTCCTGGTCCAGTCCCTGGTCCTGACGGCACTGACCACCGGTCTCTTCGCCGCGGCCGGGCTGCGCGGCGGCGTGCTGGCCGGGGTGGTCCCGGTGACCCTGTTCGGGTGCCTGCTGGTCCTGGTGTCCGTACGGCCCAGCGTCTGGAGTCTGAGCGTGATGTGGCAGGCGGAGAAGGCCCGGGACGTACAGGCGCGGCTGGCGGTCGCCGAGGAGCGGCTGCGGTTCGGCCGGGACATGCACGACGTGCTGGGACGCAATCTCGCCGTGATCGCGCTGAAGAGCGAGCTGGCGGTGGAGCTGGCACAGCGCGGCAGGCCGCAGGCCGTGGACCAGATGGTGGAGGTGCAGCGGATCGCCCGCGCCTCCCAGCAGGAGATCCGCGAGGTGGTACGGGGCTACCGGGAGACGGATCTGCGCACGGAACTCGCTGGGGCACAGAGCGTGTTGCAGGCGGCGGGGATCGAGTGCGGCATCGAGGGGGACGCCGGTGCGGGCCTGCCCGCACCCGTGCAGTCGGCACTCGGCTGGGTCGTACGGGAGGCGGCGACCAACGTGCTGCGGCACGGCGATCCGCGGCGCTGCACGATCCGGCTCGGCGCGACCGCCGACGCGGTGGTGCTGGACATGGAGAACGACGGCGCGGAGGTGGCGGCGAAGGCCGGCGCGGGCGGCTCCGGGCTGGCCGGACTGCGGGAGCGGCTGGGCACGCTGGACGGTTCGCTGGACGCGGGTCCGGCGGGGAACGGACTCTTCCGGCTGACGGCGACCATTCCGGTGCCGCGGCCGCGTACGGCCCCCTTGCGGGAGGAACTATGAGGGACGCGCAGACGGTACGGGTGCTGCTCGCGGACGACGAGCATCTGATCCGGGGCGCGCTGGCCGCGCTGCTCGCGCTGGAGGACGACCTCGTGGTGGTCGCGGAGGCGGCGACCGGTCCGGAGGCACTCGCCATGGCGCGCGCCCACCGGCCCGATGTCGCGGTCCTCGATCTGGAGATGCCGGGCGCCGACGGTGTGAGTGTGGCCACATCGCTGCGGGCCGAACTGCCCGGCTGCCGGACCATGATCGTGACGAGTCACGGCCGCCCCGGACATCTGAAGCGGGCGCTCGCGGCGGGCGTGCGGGCGTTCGTCCCGAAGACGGTCAGCGCCCGGCAGCTGGCCGGCATCATCCGTACCGTGCACGCCGGAAACCGTTATGTGGACCCGGAGTTGGCGGCCGACGCGATCTCCGCCGGGGACTCGCCGCTGACCGCCCGCGAGGCCGAGGTGCTGGAGCTGGCGGCGGACGGGGCGCCGGTCGCGCAGATCGCGGAGCGGGCCTCGCTGTCGCCGGGAACCGTACGGAACTACCTCTCCGCGGCCGCGTCGAAGCTCGGCGCGGAGAACCGCCACGCGGCGGTGCGTCTCGCGCGGGAGCGAGGATGGGTATAGTAGGCATCGCGCTTCGGCGCATGCGAACGTAGCTCAGCTGGTAGAGCGCAACCTTGCCAAGGTTGAGGTCGCGAGTTCGAACCTCGTCGTTCGCTCCGTTACGAAGAAGGCCCCGGTCCTGCGACCGGGGCCTTCTTCGTCTGCTACGACCAGCTCTCGCCGGTGAGGAGCTCGTACGCCTCCAGGTACTTCGACCGGGTCGCGTCGACGATCTCCTGCGGCAGCGCCGGGGGCGGCTGCTCGCTCGTGCGGTCCCAGCCGGAGGCCGGCGAGGTCAGCCAGTCACGCACGAACTGCTTGTCGTACGACGGCTGCGCCCTGCCCGGCTCCCAGCCGGCGACCGGCCAGAAGCGGGACGAGTCCGGAGTCAGCACCTCGTCCGCGATGATCAGGTTCTCGCCGTCGAAGCCGAACTCGAACTTGGTGTCCGCGAGGATGATGCCGCGCTCACGCGCGATGTCACGGGCCCGGGCGTAGACGTCGAGGGTGGTGCGACGCAGCAGCGACGCGGTCTCCTCGCCGACCTCGCGGGCCACCTCCTCGTACGAGACGTTCTCGTCGTGGTCGCCGACTGCCGCCTTGGTGGCCGGGGTGAAGATCGGCTCCGGAAGTTCGGAACCGTCGACCAGGCCCTCGGGGAGGGCGAGTCCGCAGACCGTACGGGACGCGTCGTACTCGGCGAGGCCCGAGCCGGTGAGATAGCCGCGGGCGACGCACTCGACCGGGACCATCCGCAGCGACTTGCAGACCAGGGTGCGCCCGGCCCAGTCCGCGGGGGCGCCGGCGGGGAGCTCGGTGGACAGGACATGGTTCGGGACGAGATCGGCGAGCTGGTCGAACCACCACAGCGAGAGCCGGGTGAGGACGCGGCCCTTGTCGGGGATCTCGGTGGGCAGGACCCAGTCGTACGCGGACATGCGGTCGCTGGCGACCATGACGAGGTCGCCCGCCTCGTTCCGGTACAGCTCCCGCACCTTGCCGGTGTGGAGGTGGGTGAGTCCGGGGACCACCACCGGCTCGGGCTTTTCTACAAATCCGGACACGCTGCCTCCGCGTAGGTTGATCCAGGAGTGGTTCCGATTCTCCCGTATCCGGATGGGCTGGGGTGGAGCGGGGTGTTCCGGCACCGTCCGTGGCGTGTCCGGTGCTCCTCAGTCGCGTTTGCAGATGCGGTCGAGGAGATTGGCGGTGGCCCGCTGGATGCGGGTGTCCACATGGCCGGGGCGGTCCAGCGCCGGGGACCAGGCGAAGGTGCCGGAGGCGAAGACGAGGGCACCGGACGGGGCGCGGTAGAGGGAGGTCTCCTGGTGGCGGGTGACGCCTTCGCCGTCCTGGTACGGGGAGTGGGCGAGCAGGATCCGGTTGTCGTGCTCCGGAAGCGTGGTGCGCGGGAAGTAGCGGTCGGCCTCGCCCGCGACCAGCCCGTCGATCTCGTCGCCCTCACCGGCCCCGGTCGCGTCCCAGAGCCAGTGGGTGGCGTTCCGTACGACCAGCGGGTGGGGGTCGGGGACCCGGCCCGCGTACTGGATGCCGAGCAGCTGCTGCTCGGCCCGGTCGACCTCGCGCCAGAGAGCGGGCCTGCCCGGACCCCGGCGTTTGCGGCAGGTGAGCAGGCGGTCCGGGACACCGGACGGTGACGCGGAGAGGCTGACCTGCCAGTACATGGTGTTGGCGGAGAGGAAGACGAGCGAGGTCCCGCCGTCGCGCGCCGCCTCCGCGGTGCGGCGCATCGGGACCGACCAGTACTCGTCGTGGCCCGGGAAGACCAGGCCCCGGTAGCGGCTGGTGTCGATCCGGCCCGCGTGCAGATCGCGGGTGTCGGCGTACGCGATGTCGTAGCCGTACCGCTCGGCCCAGCGGATGAAGTCGTAGGCGTGGCCGACGTGGAGCGGCAGCCCCGCGCCCGCGTACGGGCGGTCGAAGGAGACCGTGACCGCGGCGTCCTCCTCGCCGAGCAGCCGGCCCTGCTCGTCCCAGGCGTGGTAGAGGCTGGCGCCGGTACGTCCGTCCTCGGGATAGAGGTTGTACGCCTGCCAGGTGATGTCCGGCAGCACGAGCAGCAGATCGGCCGGGTGGTCGTCGCGGACCGTGAACGGAATGTGGGAGCGGTAGCCGTCGACCGTGGTCAGGACGGCGACATAGGCGCCGATCGACCAGTACGTGGGGATCTGCAGCCGCCAGGACTGCCACCAGTGGTGGCAGGAGACCGTGCGGTCGGCGGTGAGCGGGGCGGGCTGGACGATGCCGGAGAGCCGCGGGCTGGTGGTGATCTTGGCAGCGCCGTCGCCCCCGTAGTGGCCGATCCGGTAGATGTCCACGGAGAACTGCTGGGGCGGGTCCACCGTGATGTGGAAGTCGATCGCCTCGCCGGGGGCCGCCGCGCCGGACGAGATGAAGCCCTTGATCTGGCGGTGCACGTCGTCGGCGGTACGGGTGCCGCCGCCGGTCGAACCGCGGGCCAGCGTGGGATCGGCGTACCAGGGGACGACCTGGCCGGTGGCGTCGAAGTAGTTCTCGCTGCCCCGGAGCCAGGGCAGGGGGCCCTGGCCGAAGGGGTCGGAGACGGCATGCGCGAGCGCACCCGACTCCCATCGCCGAATCTGCTCCGCTCCCATGGCGCTTCCCTCCCTCGGGTCCCACGGAGCGACAGTGGTGCGTCGGCACCCCATGGAGACCACCCACCGGCAGCGACCCGTCTCACCCCCGGTCGCGCCGGCCACGTTCCCGGTGCCGCTGAATGGCAGGGCCTATACCCAGCACATCACATAACGCATGCACTTCGTCACCGTTCGTCGTTAATCGACGGGAACGGGGACGTTCTCTTCCGGGTACGGGGCCGGCGACGGGTCGGGGACCATAGGTCTCCGGGAACAGGGTGCCCCCTGGGTCAGACGAGGCGGACGGGTTTGTCGGTGCGGACGCCGACCGAGGCGAGCCAGGAACGCAGCGGTCCGGCGTCGCCGTCCTCGACCAGGCTGAGGACGGGGCTGCCCAGATCCGCCCGCCGCTCGCCGTCGACCAGCAGGGCGGGCCCGTCGAGCCAGTCCAGGCCGGGCGCCGCACCTGCCGTGTCCACGGCGGCGCAGCAGACCATCGCCGCGACGTGGTCGGCGAGCAGTTCCGTGCCCGTGCGCGGCGGCTGGAGCGGGAAGAGCGGCAGCGGGTCGGGGCCCCAGAAGTCCAGGACGTCCGAGCCGGACGCGCCGGCTGCCGGGGCGCCCGGTTCGGAGCCCTTCGGGGGCTGCGGTGCCGCAGCCTCCTCACGGGCCACCGCGGCGCTGATCCCGGCCGCCAGCGCCTCGGCGTGCCCGGTGCGCTCGGCCAGATGCTCGACGACCCGGGCCAGTGTGGGGACGGCGGCGTCCGCGGGACCGGCAGGGTGCGTTCCGTTCGTTCCCTGCGCGGGCGGCACGGATTCGCCCATGGAGGCGAGGACGCGGTGCAGACGGGCGGCTTCGGTACGCCACTTACGGTCGACGACCTCCTCCGGATACTGCTGCCAGTCGACCGGGGACCAGTCGGGACCGGTCTCCGCGGGGCCGCCGTGGAAGAGCCGGGCGGCCAGCAGCGAGGCCGCCTCGTCGGCCACACCGGGCTCCTCCAGGAGATCGCAGGCGGGGCGCTCACCGAGACGTGAGGTGAAGCCCTCGGCCAGCCGGTCGCGCCGGGAGAGTTCGGTGAGGGCGGAGACGACGCCCGCGTCGAGCCGGGAGGGCCAGCGGCCCATCCGCCAGGCGGGCAGCGCGACACGGGTGAGCAGCCGGTCCCAGCCGGCATAGGCGAGACCCACCTGCTCCTGGGCGACGATCCGCAGCCCGTAGTCCACAGTCTGTGCACGCTCCGACGCGGCGGCGGCCACCCCCCGCTCCATCGCCGCAGCATGGCCACGACAGCTGCGGAGCAGCAGCCGGGCGATCCACCCGACCACGCCGCGCGGCACCCTGCGCACCGACGCGAACGGACCGCGCGCGGCGGCGGGGAGAGCCGCGTCGGCCACCGCTCCGTCCAGCCCGCGTACGAAACGGCGGGCAGCTGCTATGTCGGGGTGCGCGGACGGGCCCGTGCCCGCGACGACCGGCGCGAGCACCGCCCGTAGCTCCGCGACCCGCATCCACCACAGGAACGGCGAACCGATGATCAGCACGGGCGCCGCCGGCACACGATGACGACGGCCCCCACGGACGGCGCGCCGGGCCACGGCGCGTGCCGCACCGCTCTCCGCGGGCTGCACGGAGGGATGGCTGCGGTCCTCGAGCCAGCTGTCGCAGTCCGGTGTGAGGGCTATGGCCGACGGCGCGGGCACGCCGAGCCGGTCGGCCAGGTCCCGGACCAGTCGGTAGAGATCGGGGGCGGACTGCTCGGTGAGCGGGACCGTCGGGCTGACCGCCGGTCTCGCCCGCCGGATCGCGACCGAGACCGCCGCGGCGCCCAGCAGCACGACCACCGCGCAGGCCGTCACGGCCCAGCGCGCGGCGTCCCAGCCGGCGCCACCGATATGCCCTTGCGCGCCCGCGACGAGCAGCACGACCGCCACCGCCGCCGGCAGCAGCGCCACTGCGGTCGCCCTGCTGCGGATGCGCAACAGCGCGAGAGCCCGGGCGCGCGCAGCCTGCGCGCCCAGCTCCTCACCCGTACCTGTACCGGACACGGCCGGACGTCACCCCCTCTGCCCCCGCGGCGGTAGTGCTCACTCCCCCACTGTGGCACCCACCACCGACATCGCAATGCCGGTGAGCCAAGTGCCGGAATGCTTGCGCCGCACCCTAGTTGGGGCCTCGGCGGGCGTCATCCAGATGGCCTAGCCGTCACTCGATGGAATGGCTTTGGGTAAAGGTGCTGACGCGCCGGTTTCCATAGGGCACAGGCATACGTCGCCCCCTCGGGCCCGGGGCCGGAGGGGGCGACGTGGGTGTACGGAAACGGGCCGGTCAGCCCTCGGCGGCCTTCCGGGCGATGTCCGTGCGGAGCTGCGACCCGTCGAGCCGGATCCGGGCAGCCGCCGTGTAGGCGCGCTCCCGGGCGGCGGCGAGGTTCTTGCCCGTCGCGGTCACGGACAGCACACGGCCGCCGGCGCTGACGATCGCGTCGCCGTCCCGCCTGGTCCCGGCGTGCAGGACGTACGCGTGCGGGGCGTCCTGCGCCGCGACGTCCTCGAGGCCGCCGATCGGGTCGCCCGTCCGCGGCGTGTCCGGGTAGTTGTGCGAGGCGATGACCACGGTGACCGCGGCGTCGTCGTGCCACGTCAGCGGGGGCAGCGTGTCGAGCGTGCCGTTGGCGGAGCCCAGCAGGACACCGGCCAGCGGGGTCTTCAGGCGGGCCAGGACCACCTGGGTCTCCGGGTCGCCGAAGCGGGCGTTGAACTCGATGACCCGGACGCCGCGCGAGGTGATCGCGAGGCCCGCGTACAGCAGGCCCGAGAAGGGCGTACCGCGGCGGCGGAGCTCGTCGACGGTCGGCTGCAGGACCGACTGCATGACCTCGTCGACCAGCTTGGGATCCGCCCACGGGAGCGGGGAGTACGCGCCCATGCCGCCGGTGTTCGGGCCCTCGTCGCCGTCGAGGGCGCGCTTGAAGTCCTGGGCGGGCTGGAGCGGCAGCACGGTGGTGCCGTCGGTGATCGCGAAGAGACTCACCTCGGGGCCGTCGAGGAACTCCTCGATGACCACGCGGTCGCAGGCCAGCGCGTGGGCGCGGGCCGTGTCGAGGTCGTCCGTGACGACGACTCCCTTGCCTGCGGCGAGTCCGTCGTCCTTGACGACGTACGGGGCGCCGAAGGCATCGAGGGCCGCGTCGACCTCCGCGGGGTTGGTGCAGACATAGCTGCGGGCGGTGGGGACACCGGCTCCGGCCATGACGTCCTTGGCGAACGCCTTGGAGCCCTCCAGCTGGGCCGCCTCGCCGGAGGGGCCGAAGCAGGGGATGCCGGCGGCGCGCACGGCGTCGGCGACCCCGGCGACAAGCGGGGCCTCCGGGCCGACGACCACCAGCTCGGCGCCCAGTTCGGTGGCGAGGCGCGCGACGGCGGCGCCGTCGAGTGCGTCGACCGGGTGCAGTTCGGCCACCTCTGCGATGCCGGCGTTGCCGGGAGCGCAGTACAGAGCGGTGACATCGGGGTCGAGGGAGAGAGAGCGGCACAGGGCGTGTTCGCGGGCGCCGCCGCCGATGACGAGGACCTTCACGGGGTGCAGCCTAGCCGCCGGTCCGCCGCGGCCTCGACGGACGCCGCTCCGTGGACGGCCGGAGCGGGTCTCCGCCCGCGCTACTCGTTGGTGAACTCCTCGACGACCGTGGCACCCAGCTCCCGGACGATCAGGTCGTGCCCGGAGAGCGCCGAGTCGACCAGATCCGGGTCGTCCTCCTCCGGGATGTCGTCCTCCGGGGCGACCGGACGCGGCGGCTCGGCGGCGCTGTACGGCTGCTGGGGGGCGCTGTGCGGCTGGGGGGCGGGCGCAGCCGCGGAAGCGCCGCCGCCGCCCGGCTGCTGATGCTGAGCCGGTGCGGGCCGGGACTCGTACTGCTGCGGGGCGGGCGCGGCCTGACGCTGCGGCGCCGACGCGGCGGACGGCCTGCCGCCGCCGGTCTGCGGGGGCAGTCCCGCGCCGCCCGACGGGTCGACGATCGCCTCGACCTTCCACTGCATGTTGAACTGCTCGGCGAGCGCCTGCTTCAGCACGTCCTCGCTGCCGCTGCTCGCGAAGTTGTCACGGGCACCCGCGTTGAGGAAACCGATCTGCAGGGTGGTCCCGTCGAACCCGGTGACCTGGGCGTTCTGGCTGAGCAGGATCCAGGTGAACCGGCGCCGGTTCTTCACGGCCTCCAGGATGTCCGGCCACATGTTCCGCACCTGAGCGGCGCCCTGGGCCGTGCCGGGGCTCGGCTCGCCCGCACCGGGAGCGGGGGCGGCGGCGGGCGTGGCAGCGGGGCTGGGGGCCACAGGAGCCGGAGCTGCGGGAGCGACCGGCTGCCCGGGGGCTGAGGCGGTCGGCCAGCCGCCCGGACGGCGCCCCTGCTCCGGCGCGCCGGCGGTGGGCCAGGCACCGGGCCGCTGGCCCCCCGGGGGAGCCTCGGCGGGCGGCTGGGCGGCCGGGGCCACCGGAGCCGCGGGGGCGGCAGGAGCCGCGTACTGCGCGGGCTGGACGGGCGCGACGGGTCCGGCGGGCGCGGTCTCGGGGGCGTCCCCCCGTGCGGCGGCCCGCGCGGCGGCAACCCCGCCACCCGGCGGAATCGCGGCGGCGGGCGCATGAGCCTGCGCCTCCGGCCCCGGTACGTACCCCATGGCAGGGCCGGCCCCGGCGGACGCGAACGAGGCGCCCCGCTCCAGCCGGTCCAGCCGGGCCTGCAGCGAGCGCTCGTCGTCGAAGGCGGCGGGCAGCAGCACCCGGGCGCAGATCAGCTCGACCTGGAGACGCGGCGAGGTCGCCCCGCGCATCTCCGTGAGCCCTTCGTTCACCAGGTCGGCGGCGCGGCTCAGCTCGGCGGCGCCGAAGACGGCCGCCTGGGCCTGCATCCGCTCGACCACATCGGCCGGAGCGTCGATCAGCCCCTTCTCCCCGGCGTCCGGCACGGCCGCCAGGATCACCAGGTCGCGCAGCCGCTCCAGCAGGTCGGCGACGAAGCGCCGCGGGTCGTTGCCGCCCTCGATCACCCGGTCCACGACCTCGAACGCCGCGGCCCCGTCGCCCGCCGCGAAGGCTTCCACGACGGAGTCGAGCAACGACCCGTCCGTGTAGCCGAGCAGCGAGGTCGCCATGGCGTATGTCACACCGTCGTCGCCCGCGCCGGCCAGCAGCTGGTCCATGACCGACATCGAGTCACGCACGGACCCTGCACCGGCCCGCACGACCAGCGGCAGCACACCGTCCTCGACGAAGCTGTGCTCCTTGCCGCAGACCTCGGCGAGATACTCGCGCAGCGTCCCCGGCGGCACGAGACGGAACGGGTAGTGGTGCGTACGCGACCGGATGGTGCCGATGACCTTCTCGGGCTCGGTGGTCGCGAAGATGAACTTGAGGTGCTCCGGCGGCTCCTCGACCACCTTCAGCAGGGCGTTGAACCCCGCCGAGGTGACCATGTGCGCCTCGTCGATGATGTAGATCTTGTAACGACTCGACGCCGGCCCGAAGAACGCCTTCTCGCGCAGATCACGGGCGTCGTCCACGCCACCGTGGGACGCGGCGTCGATCTCGATGACGTCGATCGATCCCGGGCCGTTGCGCGCGAGGTCCTGGCAGGACTGGCACACCCCGCACGGCGTCGGTGTGGGGCCCTGCTCGCAGTTCAGGCAGCGGGCGAGGATCCGTGCACTGGTCGTCTTGCCGCAACCGCGCGGACCGCTGAACAGGTACGCGTGATTGACCCGGTTGTTCCGCAGGGCCTGCTGCAGCGGGTCAGTGACATGCTCCTGCCCGATGACCTCGGCGAACGACTCGGGGCGATAGCGGCGGTACAGCGCAAGGGACGACACACCTACGAGGTTATCGGGGCCGACTGACAAGCGGTCCCGGTCCGGGCACACCACCGGCGGCGGGGCCGGACGTACAGCGCCACGGGCCACCGGGAATCACGCCGCACCCCGGACATACAAGGGCCCCCCACGCACCCGCCAGAGCCAACCTACCCTTGCTGCCTTCCGGCCCTGGGGGAGTTCAGTCAGATAGCGCCACGTGAGGGGCTGACGCCCACCTTAGCCGATCCCCACCCCGCCGAGTCCACCCGCACACCCTCCCGACCGCTCCCCGGGGAACGGGTTCGCGAGCACTCCTCAACGTCTTGTATTGTTTGCCGCGGAGGATTCGCCTAGTGGCCTAGGGCGCACGCTTGGAAAGCGTGTTGGGGGCAACCCCTCACGAGTTCGAATCTCGTATCCTCCGCCATTGCTCTCACCGGGCAATACGTCGAAGGCCCCCGCAGCTAGCTGCGGGGGCCTTCGACGTTCCTGGTCTCATCTTGCAGTCTCAACGAGATTCTTCGGGACCCTCCGGTCCGCTCCCCTCGGCGTCCTGAGCCACTTCCACCCGGTCCGCTTCACGACGTGGTCGACAGCGCCGGAAGCGCGCGGACTTCGTGCACACGCGGAGCACGTCCCTGAGTCCAGCGAGCAGCGATCGGACCCGAGCCGTGGCCGATAGCGTCGTCACCTTGTGGGCGAAGATCACAAAAGGCCTCCTTTCTGATGCAGACAGAGGACCTCCGGGCGGTGAGCATGGTGATGCACGGAGTAACGCTCACCCCCGGCCCACTGTGCGCACGCGACCGACCGCGAGGGCCACCCCGTGTGGTGGTTCACCGCAGCACCCCGGGTGGCGGCTGCCGAGGTGTTCGCCAGATGCCCGCTTGAGACGTCTGGATATCCAATGAGATATACTTATTGCACGAGCTGATATCACCGGAGGTACTCGATGAGTCGCACAGTGATCGACCTCGACGACGAACTGCTGGCCGACGTGGCTCAGGCGCTGGGGACCGGCACCAAGAAGGAGACGGTCAACACCGCCCTACGCGAGGTGCTCGAGAACCGCCGACGGGCTCTCGCTCTCACTCGGCTGCGGGCCGCAGCGGGCGAGGGTGGCTTCGATCTGGATGCCTTCGAGGACAAGAGGGACTACCGGCGGTGAGCGCGGCTCAGTTCCTGATCGACACCAGCGCGCTCGCCCGATTCTTCCGCGACGACGCCGAACAGTACGGCTGGGATCAGGCAGCCACGGCAGGGCTCATCGCAACCTGCCCTATTACCGAGCTGGAGTTCTTCTACGGCGCCCGCTCCGCCGCAGACCGTGCGCGCGGCATCGAGGACATGCGGCTGCTGTTCGGCTGGGTGCCTGTCGATGACCGCGCGTACGACCGCGCCTGGCAGGTTCAGGAGCTGCTGACCCAGCGCGGTCAGCACCGTAGTGCAGGAGCTGTTGACCTCGTCGTTGCCGCCACCGCGGAACTCCAGGGGCTAACCCTCCTGCACCGAGACCACGACTTCGAATGCATCGCCGCCATCACCGGCCAAGCCATGCAGTGGTACGGCCCGGGGGCTGGCAAATGAACGCGCGTCCGGTCTCAGTTCTGGTCTCATTCGCAGGCGTACACCACAGTTCGGCGCGCCTGTAGCCGCTGGCTCCGCCACAGGTCGGCACGCCCGTGACCGTCCCCGAATGCCGGAGCGAACATTTGGAAAGCGTGTTGGTTGGGGGCAACCCCTCACGAGTTCGAATCTCGTATCGTCATCAGTCGGGCTCCACTGTCCGTACTGCATGGACGGTGCCGGGGCGTGCCCGCCCGAGGACAGCGGGCGGCGCCCCGGCTACAGCGATCCCCAAGTGATCCTCGCCGACCCGGCGCGTGAGGAACACCACACCGTGCCGGTGTGGCTCGGACTTCGGTCCGCCACTGAATTCCGGGCGCACGGGCCGAGGCGCGGGTCGGGCCGGCCGGGACAACGACCGGCATCGGCACGGCCGGTGGGGGCCGGCCAACGCGCGCGGTCAGGAGCGGTTTTCGCTCGCGTGCTTGAGGTTGTCCACCCAGTTCTGGAGGGATGCGTCGAGGGCGCTCTGCAGCGCGGCGGTGTCGGCCACGACCGGTGCGCCGGTCCAGGACTCCTCGGTGCGCACGACCACCCCGTCCCCGGTGGGGGTGAAGGTCCACACATGGACGGCGTCGATTCCCTGGGCGGGACCTCCCCAGGCCAGGCACTTTCCGCGCTCGACCTGCTTGACGGTGGACGTGATGTCGAGGCCCTGGGTCTCCCAGCGGAACACCGAGCCGGACCGCAGCCGGCCCGGCGTGTCCTTGACCGACGAGGTGACGTCGGGCTGCCAGCCGGGCCACTCCTCGACACCCGTCTGCACCTTCCAGATGGTCCGCAGCGGTGCGTGGATCACGGTGCTCTTGCGGGTGATCACCGGTGCGGCCTCGTCCACATGCACGCCGGAGCAGGTGAGCGACCGGCTGGACGGAGTCTTGTGCGACCGGTCGTACGACGTGCCGTCGCCCGGAGCGGCGGCGACGAGCAGAGTCGCGGCGAGGGCGACGAGCGGGGCGGCAACGGCAGTGCGCATGGCGAGTTTCCTTCGTGAGGGACCGCAGAGGGCATCCGCCGGGAGCGGATGAGAGCCAGCGGCAGTTACTGCCACTCGCTTACGTTAGAGACTGTAACTAGAGTTATTCAGTAGCGCAATCTGCCATCGACCGCGCCGCCGGCAGCCGCGCTCGACACGGACCGGACAGGGCAACACCTCTCGCAACAGTTAGGCCGAAGAACGCGAGCTACGATGAATCGCATGGATCAGGCTGCGGGAGCGAAGAAGACGACCGGGGGCCCACGCGCCCGGTACCGGGAGCAGACACGCGCGGAGATCAAGGAGATCGCCCTGCGCCAGCTGGCCGAGGGCGGCATCCCGGCGATCGCCCTCACCCGGATCGCCAAGGAGCTGGAGCTCTCCGGCCCCGCCCTGTACCGCTACTTCGCCGGCCGGGACGACCTGCTCGGGGTTCTCATCGCCGACGCGTACCAGGACCTCGCTGCGGCCGTCGGGGAGACCGCGGAGGAGTCCGCGAACCACGCCCTCCGCCATCGGCTGCTGTCCCTGGCGGGCACCTACCGGGCCTGGGCCGTACAACAGCCCCACCGCTACCTGCTGATCGCCGGATCACCGCTGCCCGGCTACACCGCCCCACCGGAGACCCTCGCGCAGGCACGTGCGGCGCTGGGGCCGTTCCTCCCGCTCTTCGCATCCGCGCAGCCCGGCCCCGCGGTCCTCCCGGTCGTCGAGCAGATGACCGACTGGGTGCGCCAGGACCCGGCCGTCGCCGACTGGGTCGCGCAGTACGTCGAGGCGCCGGGCGGCATGGACCGTGCGGGCTACGCATTGGCCGGGGCCGTCATGGCGTGGACCCGTATGCACGGAGTGGTGAGCCTGGAGGTCGAGGGGCAGTTCAGCGGCATGGGCCACGAGCCGCGCGTGCTGCTCGACGTGGAGATGCACACGCTCGCCGACAGCTTCCGGCTCGCCTGACCGACCGGCCGACAGGGCGACTCGGCGGCGGCTCCCCAGGTGGGGTTCGAAGCGTGCTGATCCGCTCCCTGTGGTTCTCGCCGTTGCACGCCCTGCGCGGCATCCACGCCCTGCGTGTCCGCGTGAAGGCCATGATCTTCTCCGAGCCGCTCGGGCTCGAAGCCCCGGCCGTCGGCGAGTGGGGCTTCCCGCGACCCCGCCCAGTCGATCGAGCCGACGCCCACCGGGCTCCGTCCGGCCGCCACCGGCGAGCCGGCCTCCGGCAGAGCCGCCGCGCCGCGGACCGCCGCCTCCCGGGCCGGACGCGGTACGGCTCGACCCGGCCGCGGCTCCGGGCGAGTCGTCGCCCGTCGCCGTCAGCGGAGGTGATGGCGGTCCGCCCAGTCGGCGAGAGCTGTGGCGACGGCGAGGGGCTGGTCCTCCGGGGTGTGGTGTCCGGCGACCCCGGAGTGGCGGTCGATCTCCAGACCGGCGATGTTCCGCGCGCACCAGTCGACGATCGCCGGCCCCATCATGACGCCGGGGCCGGGGGCGAAGGTGAGCAGCAGTTTGGGTACGTCCCTGCTCGTCGTCAGCCACTTGTCGTACGCCTGGATCCTGGCGACCACATCGGCGGGTTCACCTCCCAGCGGCATCGACCGCGCCCACTGGAGCAACGGGCGACGGCTCTCCTCGGTGGGGTACGGACGGCGGTAGACGTCCAGATCGGCCGGGTCGAGAGGGGAGGCGACCGTGCCGGGCAGCGCCTGCTCGATGAAGGCGTTGTCTACGAGGATCATGGCCTCGCCCACCTGCGGTGTCTTGATCGCCCGGAACAGCGGTCGGCCGCCCTCGGGGAACTCCTCCCAGGTCATCGGCTTGACGATGGTCTCGGTGAACGCGACGCCGCGTACCCGGTCGGGATGGCGAGAGGCCCAGTCGAAGGCCAGCGCGCCTCCCCAGTCGTGTCCGACCAGCACCACGCCCTCGAGCCCGAGCGCGTCGAACCAGGCGTCCAGATAACGGGCCTGGTCGGCGAACGTGTAGGCGATGCCGGGCTTGCCCGACTCACCCATGCCGATCAGATCCGGAGCCAGCAGGCGGCCCGGTCCGCCGACGGCGGGGAGGACGTCCCGCCACAGGTGGGATGAGGCGGGATTGCCGTGCAGGAAGACCATCGGCGCACCGGCGCCGCGCTCCCGGTGGAACATGGTCGAGTCGAGTACAGGCTGAACGGGCATGGCGACTGGTCCTGTCGGATGTCGGGGCCGGCGGCGTGGCCCCGGCACTACGGACGGGCAGTACGGACGGGCAAACCGCGCGGCGCCGTGTCGGGACGCATCGCGGTCGCGATGGCCGCGACGGACGCGGCGATCGAAGCAGCCGGGTCCGGCTCGCGGGAGAGCCCGCCGTCGGGCCGGACCCGGAGGTCACCGGAAGGCCGGGGCGGTACGGACGGCCCAGTCGGCGAAGGTGCGCGGCGCCCGGCCGAGGATGTGCTCGACGGCGGGGCTCACTTCCTGTTCGGCGGGGAGCGGCCGGCCGAGGATGGCGAGAGTGCCCTCCACGACCGGTTCGGGCATGAACTCCAGCATCTGCGCGCGCGCCTCGTCGCGGGTCTGCTCGATGAACCGCAGCTCCGTGCCCAGAGCGTCGCCGATCGCCCGGACCCGATCCCGCGGGGTGAGCAGGCCGGGTCCGGTGAGGTCGTACGTACGGCCCGTGTGGCCGCTCCCGCGCAGGACCGCGGCCGCGACCTCGGCGATGTCCGCCGGATCGACGGTGGGCAGTCCGACATCGGCGAACGGCGCGGTGGCCGTGCGCCGGGCGCGGATCGTCCCGGCCCATGCGAAGGCGTTGGTGTTCAGACCTCCCGAGCGCAGGATCGTCCAGTCGAGGCCCGACCGGCGCACCGCGTCCTCGAACGCCGCAGGGTGCCGGTACACCTCCGGCCGCGTCCCGGCGCCCTGGGAGGAGAGCAGGACGACGCGCCGCACTCCGCCGGCCGCGGCGAGGTCGAGGATGCTCTGCGGATCGTCGCCCGCGACGAGCAGGAACAGCGCGTCGGCCCCGTCGAGGGCGGCGCGCAGGCTCTGCGGGTCGGCGAGGTCGGCCGGCAGGTGCCGCACCCCGTCGGGCAGCGGCGCCGGTCGCCGCGAGACGGCGGTGACCTGCTCGCCGCCCTCGACGAGGATCCGCACGAGCTCCTGACCGACGTTCCCGGTCGCACCTGTCACAACAATCATGAGATCTCCCACGGGTGAGCGAGTGAGTTAGTTGACTAACTAACTTGCCTGAACCGTAGCCCACACCGCGCCGTCCGTCTACAGTCAGTCAGGTGACTCACTCAAAAAGTGCTCCGCGCTCCCCGGGCAAGCGGGAAAGGCTGGCGGCCGCCGCAGCCCGGGTGCTGCACGAGCAGGGCGTCGAACAGACCACACTCGCCGACATCGCCCGTGCGGCGGACGTCCCGGTCGGGAACGTCTACTACTACTTCAAGACGAAGAACGAGCTGGTCGAGGCGGCGATCGACGCGCAGGCGGAGAGCCTGCGGGCCGTCACCGGCGCACTCGACACGCTCCCCACCCCCCAGGACCGGCTGAAAGCCCTCCTGGGCGGCTGGATCGAGCAGCGCGAGCTCACGGCCCGGTACGGCTGCCCCACCGGCACCCTGGCCTCGGAGCTCGACAAGCGGGCGGACGGCCTCGACCAGGCGATCGCCCAGGTCGTCAAGGCCCTCATCGACTGGGCCGAGCAGCAGTTCCGGGCGATGGGACGCGACGACTCCCGTGAACTCGCGGTCGCCCTGGTCGCCGCGTACCAGGGGATCTCCCTGCTCACCAACACGCTCCGCGACCCCGGCCTCATGGCGGCCGAGGGGCGGCGCCTGGAGCGCTGGATCGACTCGCTCGCCTGACGCACCGCCGGGCCTCCGCAACACCAGCGCCCCCGGGGCCGTTCCCGGCCACCCGGAGCCGCCGGCCGGTGCCGTCCTACCGCGCGCCCAGCAGTTCGAGGACCTTGTTGACGGCGTCCAGGACGGGTTGGCCGACGGCGCCGACCGTCGCCGCTATGCCGGCGACGGCCATCAGCGCCCGGTGTCCGTCCTGCGACGGCGCGTTCTCGGCGGGGCCGATGTCCGCCAGGGAGTCGTCGATGACCTGGGCGCCGGCCGGTGGGACCCGGTCACGGAGCTCCTGGGCCAGCCGGAGCAGTTCCTCGACGGCGGACTGCAGGGCGGGAGACACCGGCGCGGCGTCCGCGGCCGGCGCCTGGTTCTTGATCATGCCGGTGTTGCCCTGGCCGCCGTGCATGTTCACGTTGTCGCCGAAGTAGTAGCTGTCGCCGCTCACGCGCCCGCCATCCCCACGTTTCCGCTGCCGCCGTACATGTTGACGTTGTCCCCGAAGTAGTAGTTCCTGGGGCTGACCGTGATGCTCTCGACCTTCACCTGGAACTCGTTCTCGGGATTCTCGATCGCGTGGGCGATGCGGCCGACGAGCTGGTTCAGGTGCTCCCGGTCGGGGCTGGTCACCACCGCGGTGGACGGGCCGGACGTCTCGACGGCCAGGACGTAGTACGAATGCGCCGACAGCACGGAGATCAGCTCCGCGAGGAAGTAGACCAGCGCCGCCGCGCCGACGATCCAGGTGAAGGTGACGATCCCGCTGCCCGCGTCCTCACTGCCCAGGGTGGCCGCGGCGCCGAGGATCGTGAGGGCGACCGCGACCGCCAGCGTGATCGCGACATTCCTGCAGAAGGTGACGACGGCTTCCTTGCGCCTGGGATGGATGGTGAGCGTGTGCACCCGGGCGATGTTCTGCAGCGGATACGCGGCGCCGCCGATCCATAGCAGCCGCTTGCTGACCCGCAGGTCGACGTCGGCGCCACGCAGGAGCGGAGGGGGCATCGGCGGCATCGGCGGCGGGGTGTTCCACGGCCGCTCCGCCGGATCGTTTGGCTCCATGCCGTTCCCCCTGAGGTCGAAGCGATGTGAGTAACCACCCGTGGTTGATAGGCACCATAAAGCACTTGGTGCATGTCCACTACAAGTTTGCGTTTCATCAAGTCAGCTGAAATTAAAGGGAGTTGACACTTCCAGAGCGTCTACGGCCGACGCCGTTAGCGCCTCGGCTCTCCGCCGCGCGGGCCGGCCCGACCGAAGCCCGGGCCACCGGACACCTCGGCCGGTCGCGCCCGACCCGACCCGCCGGACGGAGGCGGAGACTTCCCCCTCAGAGATAGTATCGGTGGCGATACTATCTCCACTGTCACCATTGCCGGAGGGGTGTGCCGTGCGCCGTTTCATCGGACGGGACCGGGAGCTGAACATGCTCCGCAACGCCTTCCAGGAAGTCCGCGAAGCCACCGGTTCGGCCAAACCCGGCCGGTGCGTCCTCATGCGCGGAAGACGGCGGGTCGGCAAGTCCAGCCTCGTCGAGGAGTTCCTCGGGCGCACCGGGGCGCCCTCTCTCTTCTTCACCGCGGCCGGCGGTTCGGCCGCCGACGAACTGGCCGAACTGCTCGACGCCGTCGCCACCTCCACGCTTCCGGACCGGGGCCTGTTCGCCGAGGAGGCCCCGGGTCAGTGGAACGCGGCCTTCAGGCTGCTCGCGGAAGTCCTGCCCGACGACAGTCCGAGCGTGGTCGTCATCGACGAGGTCCCGTACCTCATGGACCGCATCGACGCCTTCGAGGGCATGCTGCAACGGTCGTGGGACCGGCTGCTCAGCCGAAAGCCCGTGCTTCTTCTCCTGGTCGGTTCCGACCTCTCGATGATGGAGGCGCTGGACAGCTACGACCGCCCGTTCCACCAGCGGGGGCGCGAGATGGTCGTGGGCCCGCTGAACCCGGCGGACATCGGCGAGATGCTCGGCCTGCCACCGGCGGCCGCCCTCGACGCCGCTCTGGTCACCGGCGGACTGCCGCTGATCTGCTCGGAGTGGCGGTCCGGAGCGACCGTCTGGGAGTTCCTCCGCGACTCGCTGGACAACCCGCTCTCGGCACTGCTGGTCTCCGCCGAACGCTCACTGGCCGCGGAGTTCCCACCGCAGGCGATGGCCCGTGAGGTGCTGCGGGCCATCGGGACGGGGGAGCGGACCTTCACCAACATCGCGCGCGCCGCCGGCGGCATCGCCCACACCACCCTCACCAGAGCCACGGACGTCCTGACCGAGAAGCGCGTGGTGGCGGCCGAACTGCCGCTCTCGTTGCGGCCGTCCAAGGAACGCCGCTACCGGGTGGCCGACCCGTACCTGCGGTTCTGGCTGGCGTTCGTCGATCCGCACATGGCCGAGATCGAACGGATGCGGGGCGATCTCACGCTGAGCCGGATCGAGGAACGGTGGACGAGCTGGCGCGGCCGCGCCGTCGAGCCGCTCGTCCGTGAATCCCTCGCCCGCCTGCTGCCGGACGACGCCCTGCCCGCCGCGCCGGCGATCGGTGGTTACTGGACCCGCAGCAATGACGTCGAGATCGACCTGGTGGGCGCCGACCGGCAGCCGGTGGCCAAGCGGCTGCTCTTCCTCGGCTCGGTCAAGTGGCTGGAGAACTCAGCATTCGACAGCCACGACCTGGCGGCGCTGCAGAAGCACCGGGCGGCGGTCACCGACGATCCACTGCCGCTCGTGGCGGTCTCCCGCAACGGAGTGAGTTGTTCCGGGCTGCACGCGTCGTACGGGCCGGAGGAGCTGATCGGCGCCTGGCGCAGACCCTGACCGGAACGGCGACCGGCGACCGGTGCCCGGGGGAACGGCGGCCGGCGCGCGTTCGCCGTGTCGCCCTCACGGGTGGTCCGGGTGGCGCGGTCGCGTGCGCGAGTGCTTGCTGGTTCTGGGCGGTGTCCGGGCATACAGGTGTCGCCGCACCGGGTGGCACACGGGCAGGCCGAGGAAGCGAGCGACCGCCGATGGAGAAGAGACGTCAGGCACTGCGCACTCCACGAGCGGCAGGACTGGCCGGCATCGTCTTCGCCCTGTTGCTCGCGGCCGCGATCGTCCTGATCCGTCTGGCGATGCCGGGCCGGCCCGGTGACGAGAGCAGCGAATGGCTCACCGACTCCTCGCGCCGACGCACCGTGCAGACGGCGCTCAACCTCATCCCCTTCGCCGGGATCTTCTTCCTGTGGTTCATGGGAGCGGTGCGCGCGCGTATCGGGAAGGCGGAGGACCAGTTCCTCGCCACCGTCTTCCTGGGCAGCGGTCTGATCTTCGTGGCGACTCTCTTCGGGGCAGCGGCGGCGGCCGGAAGCCTCCTGGTCATGGCCGGTTCGTCCGGCCCCGGATCCGGGCCGGCACCGGGTTCCTTCGGCCAGCACTTCACGTACAGCCTGCTGACGACCTACTCGATGCGCATGGCCGCAGTGTTCACCTTCTCGACCTCCTCCATCGGACACCGGCTCGGAGTGCTGCCGCCCTGGCTGGCTGCCCTGGGCGGTCTCGTCACCCTGGTGCTGCTCCTGATGTCGGGCAGCATCGCCTGGTCCGAGCTGGCCTTCCCGCTGTGGGCTCTGGTGGTCAGCATCCACATCCTGGTGGCCGGTTCCCGGGCACGGCCCACCCCGTCCGTCCCGTCATGATCCGCCCGTTCCCGAGCCCTGCCGGCCGACAACTCCTCCGGCCCATCTGTGCTCGCGGGGCCGGAGCGGCACTCGCACGCTGGGGCGGGGGAACTACTCGAAGGGCGGCCCCGTGCTGAAGCTTGTGGTCGATCTCAACAGGTGCCAGGGGTACGCGCAGTGCGCCTTCCTCGCACCCGACGTCTTCGCCATGCACGGCGACGAGGCGCTGTTGTACAACCCGCAGCCCGACGACGCGCAGCGGGAGTACGTGACGCGCGCCGCGACGGCCTGCCCCGTCCAGGCCATCCTGGTCGACAGCCTCGACGACGCGTCCGCCCCGGCGGAAGAGGAGAAGTCCGGTGTCCGGTGACGGATCCCTGGAGGCGCTGAGGCGCGACGGCCGGATCGTGATCGTCGGCGCCTCGCTGGCCGGCCTCCGGGCCGCGGAGACACTGCGGGCGGAGGGCTTCACCGGTTCGCTCACGCTGATCGGCGACGAGCCCCACGAACCGTACGACCGGCCGCCGCTCTCCAAGCAGGTCCTGCTGGGCCACGCGACCGCCGACCGCACCGCGCTGCCCCGGCGCCTGGAGATCGACGCGCAGTGGCGCCTCGGCGTGGCCGCCACCGGACTGGACATGGCGGCGCGGCGGGTGCGCCTGGCCGACGGGGACGAGGTGGAGTACGACCGCCTGCTGATCACGACCGGTGTGCACGCCCGGCCCTGGCCGCAGGAGACGGAGGCCGACCTGGACGGCGTATTCGTCCTGCGTACACGTGACGACGCGGCCCGGCTCCAGCGGCGGCTGGCGGCATCGCCCCGCCGGGTGCTCGTCATCGGCGCGGGCTTCACCGGCTCGGAGATCGCCTCGGCCTGCCGCGAGCGCGGGCTGCCGGTGACCGTCGCCGAACGCGGTGCAGCGCCTCTCGTGGGCGCGCTCGGCGGCGTGGTCGGCCGGGTGGCCGCCGAGCTGCAACGCGAGAACGGCGTGGACCTGCGCTGCGGAATCATGGTCACCGGCCTGGAGGGCGACTCGGCGGGACGCCTGCGGCGCGCCCATCTGTCCGACGGGACCACCGTCGACACGGATGTCGCCGTGGTCTCGCTCGGCGCGAAGCGGAACACCGAATGGCTGGCCGGGTCCGGGCTGGGCGCCGGGCCGCGCGGAATCGCCTGCGATGCCGGATGCCGCGCCTTCGATGTCCGGGGCATCGTCACCGACGACATCTTCGTCGCCGGTGACGTCGCACGGTCCCCGCACGCGCTCTTCGGCTACCAGTTCCTCTCCCTGGAGCACTGGGGCAATGCCGTCGCGCAGGCCGAGACCGCGGCGCACAACATGATCAGCAGCAGCTCCGAGCGCCGTCCGCACCTGTGGGTGCCGGCCTTCTGGTCCTCCCAGTTCGGGGTCAGCATCAAGTCGGTCGGCGTCCCGTCGCTGGGCGGGGAGGTCGTCGTCGTCCAGGGCTCGCTCGCCGAGCGGCGCTTCACCTGCGTGTACGGGTATCAGGGCCGCGTCATCGCCGCAGTCACCTTCGACCAGACGAAGTGGCTGGAGTTCTATCAGCGGCAGATCGAGTCGGCTGCGCCGTTCCCACCGGAGTACCCGACGGTCGACCGCCGGCCCGAGGGGCTGCAACCGGTTCCGGCCGAGTTCCCGGACCCCTCGCTGCCCACCCACGGGCCCTCCGTCATCGTGAGCGGCTACTCACCGACCGATCAGCGGATCACCTTCGTCCCCGGCCGGCCCTGACCACAGCCCGGCAGCCCGCCGTCCCCCGCTCACAAGGACGCCACCATGACGCAAGACACGCTCCTGCGGCAGATCATCGACCACGCCCACCGCGCCGACCCCTATCCGCTCTACGCCGAGCTCCGCAGAACGCCGGTGTCCCAGCAGGGGGACGATCTGTTCGTCGTCAGTACCTACTGGGAGATCAAGAGTCTGCTGCACGACCCGCGGATCAGCTCGGACGCCCGCAACCTCTCCCCCAGTGCCGCCGGCACCCTCCTCCAGGAGGAGGAGGCGTCGCCGCTGCCGCCCGCCTTCCTGAGACTCGACCCTCCCGAGCACGACCGGCTGCGCCGGATGACGATGCGTCCGTTCGGACCTCCGGAGACGCCCCGGCGCGTCCACAACATGCGCGGCGACCTGGCCCGGATCGTCTCCGACCTGGTCGACGGCTTCGGCGACCGCAACCAGGTCGACATCGTCGACGACTTCTCGTACCCCTTCCCCGTGACCGTGATCTGCCGGCTGCTCGGGATTCCGCGCGAGGACGAGGCACGCTTCCACTCCTGGGCCGACACCATCGCCGCCGGCCTCGACCCGGACCCCGACCAGGACCCCGGGGAGCGTCGCCGCGCCACCCAGCAGGCCCGCACCGAACTGGGCATGTATCTGTCGGAACTCATCGACGAACGCAGCGGCGCACCCGGCGACGACATGCTCTCCGCGCTGGTCACCCAGCACGGTCCGGACGGGCAGATGAGCCGGATGGAGGTACTCAGCACCGCCGCCCTGCTGCTGATCGCCGGCCACGAGACCACGGTCAACCTCATCACCAACGGGATGCTCACGCTGTTGCGCAATCCCGATGTGCTGGAGCGGCTGCGGCACGACTCGCGGCTGGCCGTCCCGCTCGTGGAGGAGCTCCTGCGCTTCGAGCCCCCCGTGCAGCTGCTTCCGCAGCGCACCACCCTCGCCGACATCGACATCGGCGGCCTCACCATCCCCAAGGGCGCCTCCGTCTGGCTCGTACTGGCCTCCGGGAACCGGGACCCGCAACGGTTCGCCGACCCCGACCGCTTCGACCCGGAGCGGACGGACAACCAGCACCTCGGCTTCGGCAGCGGTATCCACAACTGTTTCGGCGCGCCCCTCGCCCGCCTGGAGGCACAGCTCGCCCTGACCGAACTCGCCCGCAGGCTCGACGGTCCGCGGCTGGTGGACGACCCGCCCCCGTACCGGCAGAACGCCGTCCTGCGCGGCCCCCGCCATCTGGACGTCGCGTTCGACGGCTGCCGCTCCTGACGGCTGCCCCGGCCGTCAGGAACGGGGCCGGCCACGCCCGGACAGGGCGTCCCGGCCGCCGGCCGGGAAGGTGATCGGCGTGCTCGGTCCGGACGGAGCCGGCAGGACCACCACGCCGCCCGCTGATCTCCGCGCGGTCAGCGCCGGTGCCGGTCCGCTCGCCGTCCACCCCGACAGCAGGGGACGGGCACAACCCCGGGCCCGGCCGCCCCGGTCGGCTCCGCGACCGTGTCGAGAACGCACCGGCTCGCCCGGCACACGTCCGCGGGCGGCCACTGGACTCGCCGTCCCCCGCCACTGTCGCGATGATCGAGGCATGAGACAGAACAACCGGGGCAAGGCCGTCGACCTGCGGATCGCACAGCAGCCGGAGGCGGACGAGCTCCTCGGCCGCAGCCCGCTCGCCGCCATGGTCGGCATGCTGCTGGACCAGCAGGTTCCGATGGAGTGGGCGTTCTCCGGCCCGTACTCCCTGGCACAGCGGATGGGCTCCGACGACCTGGACGCCCATGAGATCGCCGCCTACGACCCCGAGGCGTTCGCCGAGCTCTTCGTCACGAAGCCCGCCCTGCACCGCTATCCCGGCTCCATGGCCAAGCGCGTGCAGCAACTGTGCCAGTTCCTGGTCGCGGAGTACGGCGGGGACGCGAGCGCGGTGTGGAGCGACGCCGAAACCGGTGCCGAGCTGCTGAAACGGCTTAAGGCGCTGCCGGGGTTCGGCGTCCAGAAGGCGCAGATCTTCCTGGCGTTGCTCGGCAAGCAGCTGCATGTGCGGCCGGCCGGCTGGCGCGCCGCCGCCGGTCCCTACGGCGAGGCGGGTTCGCACCGGTCGGTCGCCGACATCACCGGCCCCGAATCGCTCGCCCGCGTCCGCGCGTACAAGCAGGAGGCGAAGGCGGCGGCGAAGGCGGCCGCGAAGCCGAAGTGAGGCGGCCGCGCGAGGGCAGGACAGGAGGGGGGACGGCCTCCCGCTACCGCCTGCGGCGCGCCGTGCCGAACAGCGACCGCGAGATCTCCCGTCCCAGCTGCGTCCCCACCGACCGCGCCAGTGACCGGAACATCCCGCTCCCCACCACCTGTTCCACCAGCGAGGCATCGTCCTCCGCCGCCTTCGGCCGCTTCCCGGACCGCCCGCCCTTCGCCGCGGTCCCGGCCGCCGCCTCGTCCGCCGTGGTCCGCTGCTCCGCCTCGTGCTCCGCGGTGAGCTTCTCGTACGCCGACTCCCGGTCCACGGCCTGCGCGTAACGCCCGTACACCGAGGACCCCTTCACCGCGGCGTCCAGCTCAGCCGCGGGGAACGGCCCCATCAGCGACTGCGGCGCCCGCAGCCGGGTGGCGGCGACCGGCGTCGGCGCGCCCTGCTCGCTCAGCACCGTGACCACCGCCTCGCCGATGCCCAGCCCCGTCAGCAACTCCTCCAGGTCGTAGGGCGAGTTCGGGAACGTCTTCGCCGTCGCGCGCAGCGCCTTCGCGTCGTCCGGCGTGAAGGCGCGCAGGGCGTGCTGCACCCGGTTGCCGAGCTGCGCCAGCACATCCCCCGGTACGTCCCGGGGCGTCTGCGTGACGAAGAAGATGCCCACGCCCTTCGACCGGATCAGCCGCACGGTCTGCGTGATCGACTCCAGGAACGGTTTCGACGCCCCGTTGAAGAGCAGATGGGCCTCGTCGAAGAAGAACACGAGCTTCGGCCGGTCGAGGTCGCCGACCTCGGGCAGATCGTGGAAGAGATCGGCGAGCAGCCACATCAGGAAGGTCGAGAAGAGCTGCGGCTTGTCCTGCACGGCGGCCAGTTCCAGTACGGAGACCAGCCCCCGCCCGTCCGGCGCCTGCCGCAGGAACTCGGCCGTGTCGAACTCCGGCTCACCGAAGAAGTCGGCCGCGCCCTGCTGCTCGAAGGCGGTGAGCGACCGGAGGATCACCCCGGCCGTGGCCGTGGACAGCCCGCCGATGCCCTTGAGTTCGGTCCTGCCGGTGTCCGAGACGAGAAAGGCGACGACGGCCCGCAGATCCTTCAGATCCACCAGGTCCAGGCCCTTGGTGTCCGCGTAGTGGAAGATCAGCCCGAGCGACTGTTCCTGCGTCTGGTTGAGCCGCAGCACCTTGGAGAGCAGTACGGGACCGAAGCTGGTGACGGTCGCCCGCAGCGGGATGCCGGGGCCGATGCCGCCGAGCGCGTAGAACGCGCAGGGGAAGCCCCTGCCCTCCCACTCCTGCCCGACCTGGGCGGCCCGCTCGGCGACCTTGCCGCCCGGCGCACCGGGAGCGGCGATCCCGGAGACGTCGCCCTTGATGTCCGCGAGGAAGACCGGGACCCCGTTGGCCGACAGCTCCTCGGCGATCAGCTGCAACGTCTTGGTCTTGCCGGTGCCGGTGGCGCCCGCGACGAGTCCGTGCCGGTTGAGCATCGCCAGCGGGATCCGGATCTGCGCGCCGGGCAGACACACACCGCCCCAGAGCAGCGCGCCGAGCTCGAGAGCGGCCCCGTCGACGGCGTATCCGTCGGCGATCTCCCGTGCCTGCTGCGGCAGTACGCCCGGGGACGCGCCGGCACCCGCCGTGGTGCCACCGTCCGCGCCCGCTCCCGCGCCCCCGCCCGTGCTGTCGCTGTCACTCATCACGGCCCCTATCCAGGAATGCATGGCTTTGCGGCGTTCTGCCCAGCATCGCAGTACCGCTCCATGGCTGCGCCCGGAGGCTCTTGGCCGGTAGGCTTTCCGTGTGATCTTCAAGCGCATCGGAAATGGGCGGCCATATCCCGACCACGGCCGGGAAAGCACCCGTCAGTGGGCGGATGTCGCGCCGCGCCCGGTCCGCCTCGACCAGCTGGTGACGACCAAGGGCCAGTTGGACCTCGAAACCCTCCTCGCCGAGGACTCGACGTTCTACGGCGACCTCTTCGCCCACGTCGTGAAGTGGCAGGGCGACCTCTATCTGGAGGACGGGCTGCACCGCGCGGTCCGCGCGGCGCTCCAGCAGCGCCAGGTGCTGCACGCCCGCGTTCTCGAACTCGGCTGACGGACCGGCCTGCTGACACTCCGGCGGCCGTCCGGCGCTCGCCGTCGGCCGCGGCGCTCCGCGAACGGCACGTTCCCGGGTGCTTTCGGGTGCTTTCACACTCGGACGGGTGCCATCGGTTGATCATTTAGTACGTATCTTCACCGGGTCGCACTACGCTGCGCCCATGAGCATGCTCACTCCCCCCGGCATGGGCGGAAAGTACCGCATCACGGGAGACAAGTACCCGCGTATGCGCCGCCCCCGGAGCCGCCGCAAACTGGTTCTCGCGTCCATTGCCTCCGTGGTCGCCCTCGGGCTGGCCGGATGGGGCGCCCTGCAGCTCATCGACGTCTTCACGGGCGGTGACAGGGCGGCGAGCGCGGCCGACCGCGAGGCCGGATGCGCCACCGCCAAGTCCGCGCCCGCCAGGGTGCTGCCGAAACCGGCGAAGATCACGGTCAATGTCTACAACGCGACGCCGCGCGGCGGACTGGCGAAGTCCGCCGCCGACGAGCTGAAGAAGCGCGGCTTCCGCATCGGCAAGGTGGGCAACGCCTCCGCCACGTACGACAAGAAGGTCCCCGGCACGGGGATACTGCTGGGCGCCCCGGCGGCCGCGAACGGCATGTTCCCGGTCCTCGGCACGCAGCTGAAGGGCACCACGCCGAAGACCGACGCCCGTAGGACCGCGGACGTCGATCTGATTCTCGGTACGGCGTTCAAGAAGCTGAGCACCCCGAAGGACGCCGCGGCCGCTCTCGCCGTCCTGAACAAGCCGGCCCCCACACCGTCCTCCTGCCGCTAGCAGGAGGGGCGCGGGGGCCGGAGAGCCCTGCGTCTTCCGCCCGGATCATGCCGGGCTCGCGTGCCCCGGCACCCTGATCCGGCCCGATCCGGGCGAAAGGGACCAGAGGCCCTAGTCGACGGTGCCGTACATCCGGTCGCCCGCGTCGCCGAGCCCCGGCACGATGTAGCCGTTCTCGTTCAGCCGCTCGTCGACCGAGGCGGTGACCACGGTCACCGGCGTACCCGCCAGCTCGCGCTCCATCACCTCGACGCCCTCGGGCGCGGCGAGCAGCACGACGGCGGTGACATCGTCCGCACCGCGCTTGATCAGCTCCTGGATGGCCGCGACCAGCGTGCCGCCGGTGGCCAGCATCGGGTCCAGGACGTACACCTGCCGCCCCGAGAGGTCCTCCGGCATACGGGTCGCGTACGTGGACGCCTGGAGCGTCTCCTCGTCGCGGATCATGCCCAGGAACCCGACCTCGGCGGTCGGCAGCAGCCGCACCATGCCGTCGAGCATGCCGAGACCGGCCCGCAGGATCGGCACGACCAGCGGCCGGGGATGCGACAGCTTCACACCGGTCGTGGGTGTGACCGGGGTCTCGATGTCGACCTGCTCGGTGCGCACGTCCCGGGTGGCCTCGTACGCGAGCAGGGTGACCAGCTCGTCGGCGAGCCGCCGGAAGGTCGGGGAGTCGGTGCGCTTGTCGCGCAGGGTGGTGAGTTTGTGCGCGACCAGTGGGTGGTCGACGACGTGGATCCGCATGGGTTCAACAGTAGCCGGGCCACCCGCACTCGTGCGCTGGCATCAACCGTCCGTTCGGAGGGAAGGTGAGGCATACGGACCCAGCGTTGGAGTGATGTGCCGATGCCGTACGGGGAGCAGCGGAAACGGGACCGGTCGGCCCCGCAGGACACGCAGGCCGGGCAGGACGCGCCGGAGACCGACACCGAGCGACGCAGGCGCCGCGCCCAGTTCCTCCGCGAGCTTCACGAGGCCAAGGCGCTGCGCGACCGGGTCCAGCCGCGCCGCGCCAGGGCCGCCCGAATGCGCCAAGCCATGCGGATGCGGACGTTCCGCTGGTAGCCGCAGGGACGGGCTTTCCGGCCCCCTCGGAACGCCGTCCGTGACAACTGATGGCCGACGCAACGGTCGAACTACTCTCGCGAACGCTTCGTTTCTGCCACGATTCCGATGGGCGGGGCGCACAGGACAGCCGGATCACCGGATGTCCTCCCGCCGGACCGACACCCCTATGACCAGTGGGAGAGTCACGGTGTACTTCGCCGCACTGCTCGCGCGCACCGAAGACGGGTGGGAAGCGAGCGACACGGAGCTCGACGATGTGGAGACCCTGTCCGATCTGACGGATCTGGCCCGTGAGGCCTCGGTGGACGAGGACACGGTGCTCGTCTTCATCGAACAGGAGGACGCCTGGTTCGGCGTCATCCGGGTGGACGGTGAGGAGGACCCCCGTATCTACATCTCGGACGCGTCCGCCGCCGCCCGCTCCTCGTACGGGGAGATCCTGCTCACCGATGAACTGCTCGGCCGAGAACCCGGGGCCGAGGACTCCATCGCCGCCCTCGAAGAGCTCGTCGGCCTCGACGGTACGGAGGACGGCGAGCCGGACCAAGCCACCGACAACCAGACCGACCACGACGACGACAACGACAACGACGACGACGGGCTCGACGCCGACGCCGTACCGACGGGTCCGCTCGGGGACACCGGGGTCCTTTCCGACCTCGGGCTCCCGGAGAAGGAGCTGTTGATGCTGCGGACGGACGCCCTGGTGGAGATCGCGGACGCGCTGGGAGCGGCCGAGGTCCTGGAGACCGTCCGTTAAGGTCCGCGGGTGACCGAACCACCGGGCCCGCACGGACCGTCAGAGCTACACGACCCGACCGACGATTCTCCGCACGATCCCGTACGGGACCCGTGGCGGGCGGCCATGCGCCGCGCCCTGGACGAGGCCGCACACGCGGCGCAGGCCGGCGATGTGCCGGTCGGCGCCGTGGTCCTCGGCCCGGACGGCGCCCTGCTCGCCACGGGACACAACGAACGCGAGGTGGTCGGCGACCCGACCGCGCACGCCGAGATCCTCGCCGTCCGCCGGGCCGCCGAGGCGCTCGGCGAATGGCGGCTGACCGGCTGCACACTGGTGGTCACCCTGGAGCCCTGCACGATGTGCGCGGGTGCGCTCGTGCAGTCCCGGGTGGCCCGTGTGGTCTACGGAGCACGGGACGAGAAGGCGGGCGCGGCCGGATCCCTCTGGGACGTCGTACGGGACCGCCGGCTCAACCACCGCCCCGAAGTGATCCACGGCGTGCTGGAGGAGGCCTGTTCCGCCCAGCTGACGGCCTTCTTCCGCGACCGCTGAGCCGGCCCGTCCCGGGGTCGCCGACCCCGCCCCCACCCCCTCGGGAGAATCGGATTTCGACCCACGGCCGAGATGGTCTAAGCTCTCTCTCGGTAGCGTGTCCGAGCGGCCGAAGGAGCTCGCCTCGAAAGCGAGTGTGGGGAAACTCACCGAGGGTTCAAATCCCTCCGCTACCGCAGGTAGACGAAGGGTCCGGCTCATCGAGCCGGACCCTTCGTGCATGCCCTCCTCGTTCTCGCCGTACGTCGTGAGTGCATGGCAGTTCGGGCAGAGGGCGGTCACGTCCGACGACGCGACGTCACGAATGCCGGGCGGCTACGACCCGAACTTCGTCCATTGCCCTTCGGAGACCACCTCGACGGAGCCGTCGACGACCTTGATGGCCGTCTGTTCGTCGATGGCGTAGGCCGGGACGCCGATGTCGGCGGCCCACCGCTCTGCGTCGGCCAGGGTGTTCTGCGGAAAAGCGCCCAGGTGCGGGAAGATCGAGAAGTCGACGACTCCCAGGGTGCGGTCGTCCGGCGCGGACGGCCACTCGACGAAGTACGCTCCGATCCGGGGCGTCATCACCATGCTTCCGGCGCTCACTCCCACCCAGACCGTGTCGGGCAGCGAAGGCAGCAGATCGGCCAGCCCGGACTCCCGCATCCAGTGGCACAGGTACGTCGCGTCGCCGCCGTCGACCAGCAGCACGTCGGCCTCCCGGATCCAGGGGACGCATCGCTCCGCGCCGATGGTGGGCAGCGCGGTGAGCTCGAGGACACCGAGCGACGCCCAGCCCAGGCCGGACAGGTGCCGCCACCCGGGCTCGGCGGCTACGAAGCCCCGCACCGATGCCGGACCGCACATCGGGTGACCCCACTGTGCCGTCGGGACGCAGAGGGCGTGGCACTCGGCGATCGGCTTGCCGAGAAGCTCTACGAGCGCCGAGTGGATACTCGGGTTCGTGACGCCGCCTGACGTGAGCAAGAGCTTCAAGGTGCCTCCAAATGCGCGCGCGGAAGGTGGATGTAGCTGAAGACCCGAAACCGTGCTGGAGCTCATCGCAGTCCGGGCAACCTCTTCAGACGTCCCTCAGGTCGCCGGCGCGATTGCTCACTGATCCTCCACCCGGTCCCGCCTCGCACACACGTGCACCCGACCGACGCACCCAGGATGTTCAGTTCCCGCAGATACGGCGCGCCTCGGCCACGAGTGGGTCGGGCAGCCCCGGCCCCGCGCACGCGTAGTCGATCAGCAGGTCCCGGTAGGAGGTGCTCGCGAGCTCCGGGGCCAGGACGATCAGGGCCCGCAGGTCGTCGGACGCGCCGGACAGGCGCGTCCGATAGGCGGCACCCGCCGCGCGCAGGAAGACTTCCCGCGGTTCGTGTTGCAGACCCTGTTCGACGAGACCCACGGCGGCGGCGAAATCACCCTGCTCGGCGCGCACGTCGGCAAGGTCCAGATAGAGGGACCAGTTGGCGGGGTCCAGGGCCAGGGCGCCTTCGAAGGACGCCGCAGCCTGGTCCAGGTCGCCCATCGCACGCCAGGTGTTCGCGCGTGCGACCGCGGTCCACATGACCCGATCGACAGCATCGCCACGGTCGCACAGGGCGAAAGCCAGCTCGTAGCGGCCGCAGGCACGGGGCAACCGGGCCATGGCCGCCAGCGACTCCGGCACGGGACTCCGTTCGGACACCACGTCGATGGCATGGAACCAGGGCGTGAACCGCTCGCGCATCTCGTCGGTGTCCAGGTTGTGGCCACGGTCCAACGTCCGCAGACACGCCTCCGCCAACGCCTCGGCACTCACCGCGCCGAGGAACCGCGCATCGCCGAACCAGGGGGCGGTGCCCCACGCCACGTCGGGCCGCGCCCCCGTGACCGAACCGAGGGTCATCACCGCGTCGTCCATGTCCCCGTCGAGGAACAGGAAGTACGCCTGTGCCAGCACAGCGCTCAAGGACCCGTTCCCTTCGAGGCCCTCCTTGAGCTCCGAGCGACGGGACCGCCACAACTCGGCGAGGGCCGCATGGGGCTCCGGGGCCGCCGGCGCGGAGGCTATCGCCCCCACCAGGAGCTCCACGGCGCCGACCGGGCTTCCACCGCAGTGCGCCATCACACCGGCGAGAGCGACTCCCGCCGTCACTGACTGATTCGACATCACCGGAGAATATCCATGGCCAAGGGTTCTGTGGACGGTTCCGCTCGCACGGCGGTGCAGCCATCAGTGATCCGTGAGTGATGCCGGCCCCGACGGCAACGACGGCATGCAGAGGCCGCCGATCACCGCCGTCGGCGATCACTCCGGGAGGAGGCGCGCCCCTCCCGACAGGCTGGCCGGTGCCGGGTTCTGCCCGGCGGATCATGGCGTCGTAGCCTCCGGTCATGCACGGCACCGGATGGAAGGTGCCTACGCCTGAACATCAACTCCGGGCAGCGCCAGCGGAATTCGACCGGTGGTCACCCAGGACCTGATGACCGGCTGCGCAGGCGATCCGAAGGTGCCCGCCAGCAGGATGTGCAGCAAGAGCTCGGCGGCCGTCGCGAACAGCACCGGGGAGGACTCCCGGTCGTAGCCCGCCCGGTCGATCACCAGCCGGCCGGCTGGTAGAGCCCCGCTGTTGAGGTCTGCATGCAGACCGGCCGCCGCAGCATGATCCAGCCCTTCGGGCAGGCCCGGCAGCAGCGCACCGCGCAGCAGCCCCTGTTGTGGAGTGGACCGGACCGTCTCCCAGAACCTGACCCGCCAGGCCAGCCGGTCGCCCTCTCCCGGCGCGAACTCGCCACCCACCAGAGCCCTGAACCGCAGACCGCCGTAGTTCTGCTGCAGTTCCAGGACCGCGCGGGACCGGACGCCCGTGGTGACCGGGCGTGCAAGGGCCAGCCCGCTGACCTGGCGCTTGCCCAGGAGGCTGAACTCACGGCGGTCGTCGTCGACCGCCGCGCTTCGGCCGGACGTCCTCACCACGAACACGCAGAACTCCTCCGTTTCGTGCGAGACCGGAATCCGCGACGCGATCGTGCGTTGCGGTCACATGATCCGCCGGACAGAGCCGAGCGCCGGGAGACTGCCTTGCACAGTGGCGTACGGACGCGCGACCCGTCGGAGCGGGCCTCGAAGGCAAATATGGGCAAACTCGCTGAGGATCCGGCCCCCTCCACTACCGTCGGCAGAACCCCTCTCGATTGCGGAAACGTGATCCGGAGGGGTTTTCTGCGCGCCCGAGGTCCACGCCCGGCCGCTCGGATTGTCGCGGGGTGCCGGCGACCGGGCCCCGGATTCCGGTTGGGCGCCCACAGCTCCCTCCGGTTGTCGTGCGCTCAACTCCCCCTGCTCAAAAGGTCGTTGACGGTTTCGCGAGAGCCGTGTGAATATCGTTCGGAACTGAAGTGATCGTTTCATGAACGTTATGCACGTCCATGGTTCGAGCCCGGGGGGCGGGTGTTCGTGGGTTGTGGGTGCCTCCTGCGCCGAACCTTCCGCGAGCATCTGGAGGAGTACGTGAAACGCAGAATCTTCGCCGTCGCGCTGGGGGCGCTGGCCTTCGGTGCGCTGAGCACGGCGCCTGCCTCGGCGACCGGTGAGTACTGGAACCCGAACCATCGTTCGTCGGGCAACGCCCGCTCGTCGAAGTGTTACGTCCCCGGTGTCCAGGGCAGCATGCCGATGTGTCTGTTCTGGTACCACACGGGCACCCAGGCCGTGTGGGCGCAGGAGGGCAGCTGGTCGGACCTCGCGGGCCAGAGGTTCCGTGAGAACAGCGGCACCGGGTCCGGTTCGTACGTGAAGAACGACGCCACCGCCATGGAGGTCGAGTACGCCCAGGGGCGCGGCGGCACCATCTGGTTCAACAGCGGCTACAAGGGCAACTGGGACTGGGCCAAGGACGGTGAGGGCGGTCCGCTGTACTACACGTACAACGACGACGCCGCCACCATGGTCGGCACCGGCATCGCCTGGGGCAGCATCTACTGATCCACCGGCGGCGGCCGCAGCACCCGATGCGGCCGCCGCTCCCGTTCCCCACCGTCACTTCTCTCCAAGGTGCGATCAGCCATGAATGCTTCCCGCCGTCCGCTCGCCGCGGTCGCGGCCGTCGTCCTCATGACCCTCGTGTCCGGCTGTTCCTCGGATGCCGCGTCCTCGAACGAGGACCACGGCGGCGGGCGCGCCGCAGCCCCGGACAAACCGCGTGCGGTGCCCGGTGTGGGGAAGGTCGAGAAGAAGTCGGACACCGACACACTGACGCTGCCCATCGACGCCTACGACGTGTCGATGAGCCAGATCGTCAAGACGCAACTGGCGCAGAACGCGCTCGTGGTCGACTGCCTCTCGCGCTACGGACTGACGGTCGAATACCCCAAGGCAACCGTCAACACCGGCTCGCCGCACGCCCGCCGCTACGGCCCGCCCGAGAGCCTGGAAGCGGCGCGGAAATACGGGTTCCACATGGCGCAGGGTGATCCGCGGGCGGCTTCCGGGACGAAGATGGTCCGTCACCCCGCGGATGTCCTCGACGTCATGGACGGCATGAAGCGCGACGGGTCCGGGACCCTGGTGACCTCCTTCCGGGGCCAGGCCGTCCCGAAGGGCGGCTGCGTCGGCGAGGCCCAGCGCAAGCTCTCGGCGGGCGAGCCCAAGGGGACACGTAGCGGGCATGCCGACATGGCGGCGGCCATCAAGGCACGGTCGTTCGAGGTGGCGAAGAACGATCCCCGCGTGATCAAGGCCGAGCAGAAGTGGGCGACCTGCATGTCGGGCAAGGGATTCACCCACTACAAGGAATCCTTCGCCGCGGCCGGTGACACGCGCTGGAACACCCCGAAGGCCACCTCGGCGGAGATCACGGTGGCTGTCGCCTCCTGGAACTGCGGCAAGGAGGCCAACGTGGTCGGCACCTGGGTGGCGGTGGAGACGGCCTACCAGAACGACCAGATCGACAAGAACGCCGAGACGCTCAAGGAAGAGCAGAAGCGACTGGTCGAGGAGAACAAGCGGATCGACGCGATCATCGCCAGAACCGGCGGGGCGGCCTCCTGATGGCATCGGCGCTCACGCGGCGGCGGCGTCTGGCGCTGTCGGCCGCCGCCGGAGCCGCCCTGCTGTCGATCGGCGGAGTTCTCGGCTCGATGGCGATCAAATCGCCCGCTCAGGCAATGGCCGACAGCAAAGCCCCGAAGGCAAGTGTGATCACGGCACCGGTCGAAAAGCGCCGGATGGTGAAATCCATCGTCTTCCGAGGCGACTTCGGAACGGGCCGGCAGACGGAGATCACCCCCACCGGATCCCCGGCCGCGGGCGGGAGCTCGGGGGAGGGCAGCGGCGGCGGGGCGAGCCGGCTGGTCGTCACCAAGGTGCTGGCGAAGCCGGGGGACGAGGCCGCGTCCGCCCGCCCTCTGGCCGAGGTCTCCGGCCGGCCGGTGTTCGTACTGCCGGGGAAGGTGCCCAGCTACCGGGACCTGGTGCCGGGCAGCAGCGGCGAGGACATCGCCCAGCTGCAGGACGCCCTGGCGGATCTCGGTCACTCCCGGGGCGGCGACGCCAGGGGTCACTTCGGCGCCGGCACGAAGCGGGCGGTCGCGGCACTCTACCGGCGCATGGGGTATGCGGCCCCGGTGACGGGCGAGCGGACCCGGGAGGCCGTGACACAGGCACGCACCGCTCTTGAGGAGAAGCAGCAGCAGGTCGACCGGCTAGCCTCCGGAGCGACCGGGGAGCAGCAGCCGACGCCGTCGGGCTCACCGGTCGCCCCGTCGCAGACGGAGCCGGACGGCGCGGCCGGTTCGCTGCGACTGGCCACGAAGGCACTGGCCGAGGCACGGAAGGCCTACGACCGGGCGGTGGCCGGCGACGGCGCCATGGTCCCCATGTCGGAGGCGGTGTTCGTATCGCGGCTGCCCGCCAGGATCACATCCCTGCCGCTCGCCGTCGGAGAGCAGGTGGAGGGCCCGGTCGCCGTGCTCACGAGCGGCAGCCCCCAGCTCACCGGCTATCTGGACCCGGACCTCAAGGAACGCGTCACGGCCGGCATGCGGGTCGAGGTCACCGCCGAGAGCCTGGGAACGACCACGACCGGCACCATCCGTTCGATCGGTGCCAAGGTCACGCCGGGCGACACCTCGAACCAGGAGAAGGAGTCCGGCGCGCAGAGCCAGCCGCGTCAGGACACCAGCACGGTGAACGGCGGGGTCCCGTTCCTGCCCGTCTCGGTATCCCCTTCGAAGTCCTGGAACGAGAACCTGGCCGGACAGAACGTCATGATCAAGATCTCTTCGGCGCTCACCGACTCCGAGGTGCTCGCGGTGCCGCAGGCGGCGATGCTGACCGGTGCCGACGCCCGTACGACCGTCACGGTGCTGGCCGCCGACGGGTCCGAGCGCCGGGTCGTCGTGATCGCTGGCGTGTCCGCGGACGGCATGGTCCAGATCACCCCCGCCGCGGGAGAGCGGGTCAAGGCGGGCGACCGGGTGGTGATCGGCCAGTGAGGTCGCTGCCGCGCGGGCGGTGGCGCCGCACCCGCACACCGGTCGCGGTGGGCGGGGCCGACGCTCCGGTGATCCGGCTGAGCGGGCTCGGCCGCACCTTCCCCGGCACGGTCGAGGTGCATGCCCTGCGCCCCGTCGAACTCGAAGTCGAACGCGGCGAGTTCCTTGCCGTCGTGGGGCCTTCCGGGTCCGGCAAGTCGACCTTCCTCAATCTCCTCGGGTTGCTCGACCGCCCCACCAGCGGTACGTACGAACTCGGCGGCATCGATGTGGCCGGGCTCGGCGAACGGCAGCGCACCGCGGTGCGCGGCCACCGGATCGGCTTTGTGTTCCAGTCGTTCCAGCTGCTGCCCTACCGGACGGCCACCGAGAACGTGGAACTCGCACAGCTCTACGTCGGGCGGGACGCCGCGTCCCGGCGGGACCGGGCGGTCGAAGCGCTCGGCCGGGTGGGCCTGGACCACCGGCTGGACGCGCTGCCGCCCACGCTGTCCGGCGGTGAACGGCAGCGTGTGGCCATCGCCCGCGCCCTGGTCAACCGGCCCCAGTTGCTGCTCTGCGACGAGCCCACCGGCAACCTCGACAGCCACACCTCCGAGATCATCATGGAGCTCTTCGACGAGTTGCACCGGAGCGGCCAGACCATCGTGATCATCACTCACGACCCGACGGTCGCCGCACGGGCCCAGCGCACGCTGGTCATGCGCGACGGAGTGCTGGGCACCGGAGCGGAGGCGGGCGCATGATCCGCGCGGGCTCCGGGGACACCGGCCCCGTCGGACTGCCGCCCTTCTCCCGGCTCCGGGTGCGCGACGGGCTCGGCGAGGCGCTCGCGGGACTCGTGCAGCGTCCGGGCCGTTCCGTGCTCACCATGCTGGGAACCGTGCTCGGCGTGGGCGCCTTCGTGGCGGTCCTCGGGCTGACCTCCACCGCCACCCAGCAGATCGGCGACGCCTTCAACGCCCTGACCGCCACGACCGTCACGATTCAGGCCCACGCGGCTGCCGGCACCACGGGCCGGACCGAACCGGACTTTCCCGCGGACGCCGACGAACGCGTCCAGCGCCTCAACGGCGTGGCATCCGCGGGCGTGTGGTGGCAGCTCTCCCTGCGGAACCCCTCGGTGAGCACCAGACCGGCCGCGCCGGCGGAGTCGAGCGTCCGGAACGTACGTCTCTTCGCCGCGTCGCCCGGGGCCCTCGAAGCCGCCGCACCGACGGTGGCGACGGGACGGCTCTACAACGAGTTCCACCGCGGACGGGCGGAGCAGGTCTGTGTGCTCGGTTCGGGTGCGGCCCGGCTGCTCGGCATCTCCCGGGTCGACAACCAGCCGGTCGTCTTCATCAACAGCACCCCCTACTCGGTCGTCGGCATCCTGTCGGACGTGGAGCGGTTGCCCGACTTCCTGCTCGGGGTGATGATCCCGGAGTCCACGGCCCTGCGCGCCTACGGTCCGCCGACCGACTCCCCGGCCCAGATGCTGATCCACACCGATGTCGGCGCGGCGAAACTCATCGCGCGCCAGGCTCCACCGGCCCTCAGACCCGACCGGCCCGACCTGCTCACCGCGGTTCCTCCACCCGACCCGCACGGCCTGCGGGACACGGTCGACACCTCGCTGTCCGGCCTCTTCCTGGTGCTCGCCGGGATCTGCCTCGTCATCGGCGCTGTCGGGATCGCCAACACCACACTCGTCGCCGTGCTGGAGCGGCGCGGGGAGATCGGTCTGCGCCGCGCCCTGGGAGCCGGACCACGCCATATCGCGGCTCAGTTCCTGACCGAGTCCACGGTGCTCGGAACACTCGGCGGTCTCACCGGAACGGCCATCGGTGTCGGGGTGGTCGCGACGGTCTCACTGGCCCAGGACTGGACAGCGGTGATCAGCCCGTACACGGTGCTCCCCGCTCCGGTGATCGGATCCCTCACCGGACTGCTCGCCGGACTGTATCCAGCGCTGCGGGCAGCCAAGGTGGAGCCCCTCGAGGCCCTGCGCACCTGACCCGGCCCGGGCCGGGTCCCCGGGCGGAACAGGCTCCGTCGGCACCCGCTGACCGGCTGTCGGATCCGGCTGGAACCCAGGGTCCCCGCCGCACCCCGCGAGAAGCCGTACGACCGGGCAAAGGGCCCCCGATCGCCGGAGCCGGTCCTCAACAGTCCCGTGAACGATCGGAAACGGCCAACGGATACGGCCATTCGTGCGGATAGAATCACCCGACTGCACAGGGGATCGAAGGGCAGGCAGGGGCTGATGGTGCAAGCGAAGAAGATCGCGCTCTACATGATTGTGGTCTTCGTGCTGTACACGATCATCACGTCACCGGCCCGGGCCGCGGATCTTGTCCAGGTAGGCTTCGAGGGCGTTTCGAGTGCCGCCCAGGGCGTCGGCGATTTCATGTCCGAGCTCGTGAAGTAGGAGTACCCCATGATCCGCCACCTGGTTCTTTTCAAGCTCGACGACGGCGTGGAGCGGGACGATCCGCGGGTCGTCGCCGGGGCGAAGGCGTTCCAGGAGCTGGCCGGACAGATCCCGGAGCTGACGTTCTGGGAGTGCGCCTGGAACATCACCGACCGGCCGATCGCGTACGACTTCGCCATCAACTCGGCCGTCGCCGACGAGGCCGCCCTCAAGCGCTACATCGAGCATCCGGCCCATCAGGACGCCGCCGGACAGTGGCGGGCGTTCGCCACTTGGGTGATCGCCGACTACCCGTTCTGACGCCCCGGTCACCGTTCCCACAAGCCCTTCACCATTTCGGTGAGGGGCTTTTCCATGTGTTTAAACCAACATGACCTCAACACGAAGCTATGCGGTGCTTGCACACAGTGGACATGTCTTGTGATGCTATGACCGCTTTTGACGGATGAGTTGACCGAAGTTGACCGCAAAGGGGTGGCCTCACCGTGCCGGCCAGTACAGCGCCTCAAGTGCCTCCCCAGACCGCCCAGACGGCCCAGCCGGTCCGGGCAGCGGCCCAACCGGGCCAACCGGGCCAACCGGTTCCGGCCGTCCCGCACACCGCGACCGCCGCTCAGGGCCCGGTGACCGAGACCGTTCAGACCGAGACGCCCGACGGTGCGACGCCCGCCAGGACCCGGGGCGCGGACACCAGGGCGCTCACCCAGGTCCTCTTCGGGCAGCTCAAGGGGCTGGAACCGGGAACTCCGGAACACGGCAGGGTGCGGGACGCGCTGATCGAGGCGAACCTGCCCCTGGTCCGGTACGCCGCGGCGCGCTTCCGGAGCCGTAACGAGCCCATGGAGGACGTCGTCCAGGTCGGCACGATCGGCCTGATCAACGCCATCGACCGGTTCGACCCCGAACGCGGTGTCCAGTTCCCGACCTTCGCCATGCCGACCGTCGTCGGCGAGATCAAGCGGTACTTCCGGGACAACGTGCGGACCGTCCACGTGCCGCGGCGGCTGCACGAGCTCTGGGTGCAGGTCACCGGCGCCACCGAGGACCTGACGACCGCGCACGGCCGCTCGCCCACCACCGCGGAGATCGCCGAACGGCTGAAGATCTCCGAGGACGAGGTGCTGGCCTGCATCGAGGCGGGCCGCTCGTACCACGCGACCTCGCTGGAAGCGGCCCAGGAGGGCGACGGACTGCCCGGACTGCTCGACCGCCTCGGTTACGAGGACCCCGCCCTCGCCGGCGTCGAGCACCGCGACCTGGTCCGGCATCTCCTCGTCCAGCTGCCCGAGCGGGAGCAACGGATCCTGCTGCTGCGCTATTACAGCAATCTGACGCAATCGCAGATCAGCGCCGAATTGGGCGTTTCCCAGATGCATGTGTCAAGACTGCTGGCCAGAAGCTTCGCGCGACTTCGATCCGCAAACAGGATCGAAGCGTAACCGGAACGGGTAGACACCTCTCAGGCCGCTTCGGGCGGCCCGAACGCCCCACACCCCCTGTTAACTGCACATACAGCACCTGGACTTGTCGACATGTCACTACAGCGTGTTGCCGACATGTGACATTCTGCGTGAACCGCGTTTGCCGCAGCCCCGCCTCCGGTATTCAGGTGGAGGCTGCGTTCCTCCGATGGTCGTGGCTACCGCGACCGTCCGCGACCTCAAGGGGGTGGCATGTCCGCAGAACAGGGCAGCTCGAAGGTGCTCACGCTCACGAAGAGCGAACCCGCACCCGTTGTGCTCACCAGCTCGTCGGAAGCCATCGACACCCGCACTCTGTCCCGCTCCCTCTTCCTGCGGCTCGCCGCGCTGGGACCCGCTCCGGGGCCCGAGGGCACGGACAGCCCGGAGCGTGCCTACGTCCGGGACACACTCATCGAGCTCAACCTCCCGCTGGTGCGGTACGCGGCGGCGCGGTTCCGCAGCCGGAACGAACCCATGGAGGACATCGTCCAGGTCGGCACGATCGGCCTGATCAAGGCGATCGACCGGTTCGACTGCGAGCGGGGCGTGGAGTTCCCGACGTTCGCCATGCCCACCGTCGTCGGGGAGATCAAGCGCTTCTTCCGCGACACCTCCTGGTCGGTACGGGTGCCACGCCGACTCCAGGAGCTGCGGCTCGCGCTGACCAAGACCAGCGACGAGCTGGCCCAGAAGCTCGACCGCTCGCCGACCGTGCCGGAGCTGGCCGCGGCGCTCGGGGTCTCCGAGGAGGACGTGGTCGACGGTCTCGCCGTCGGCAACGCGTACACCGCGTCCTCGCTGGACTCGCCCTCCCCGGAGGACGACGGCGGCGAGGGCTCGCTCGCGGACCGGCTCGGTTACGAGGACTCGGCGCTGGAAGGCGTCGAGTACCGCGAATCGCTGAAGCCGCTGCTGGCGAAACTCCCGCCCAGGGAACGGCAGATCATCATGCTGCGGTTCTTCGCCAACATGACCCAGTCGCAGATCGGCGAGGAGGTCGGCATCTCACAGATGCACGTCTCGCGCCTGCTGACCCGGACGCTCGCCCAGCTCAGGGAGGGGCTCATCGCCGACTGACCCGTGCGCAGCCGCGCGCGGGTCACGTAGGGATGGACCGTCAGTCGCGCGGACACGGCGCGACGTCGGGCATGCGGCTCGACCGGCCGCCGGGGCACCGTGATCGCCGCCTCGGCGGCCGTGCCGTGCCCGGGCCGGGCAGCTGCCCGGGGGCGCGTGGACGGTGTGCGACGGCCCCGGGGGACAGTGGCAGGTTGCCCCGCGGGGCAACGGGGCGGTGGTGCCGCGGTGGCGCCTCGGGAAGCGGCGGCGGCGATCGCGCCGGAGAAGGGTCCGGAGGAGAGGTCCGGAGGAGCGGCGGGGAGCGGCGGTACCGGCTGATGCGGGAACGCCCGGCTTCGCCCCGCACGTCATCGACGGGCCCGGGACGGACCGGTCACCGGGCCGACCGTGCCGTTCCCGCGCCGGTCGACGCGGGAACGGCACGGGAGAGACGTGCACCGTCCGTGTGGACGCCTGGCGGGTGCCCCGGGTATGCATGCCGAGCCCCGGGCAGTCGCCGCCGTCTGGAAGTGACGGGTGGAGTGAGGGGAGTGCCGTCAGCCGAGCGCGAGCCAGGCGACCGCACCGAGAACGACGATCACCGCGACGACGGCGACGATCACTCCGGTCTTCGGTCCGGACGACGCGGCCGGCTGCTGCCGGCGCTGCGGCTCGCCCTCGTCGACGAAGGCGCGGAACATCTGGGTGCTGCCCGCCGGGTCGTGGCCCTCGGGGCCCTGCGGGGCATGGGGGTTGTGTGCCATGGGCCAGGACCCTAGCGAACTCGGCGGTACCGCCCAACCCCCGGGTCAGTGAAGGCGCGAGGCCGGAACCGGGGATCCGGTGAAGGAACGGCGGGGGCGGCGCGCGGGCCGTGACCGGCACGGACCCCGGCCGACGGATCCCGCCGGCTGCCGCCCCCCGGGTGTTTTCGGGGCGGAGCCCAGCCCGTGCGCCGTCGTTCCCGTACATATGCGCGAGGTGCGGGCCCCGCAGTCGCCCTCGTCGACGCGCTTCGCGGACCGGTCCGGACGCGACCCCACGGATATCCGCCGGTCATCGACATGTGTCGCGAGACACACGCCCCCACCCACGACCCCGGCGCACGCTGGGCCTTTGACTCGGACCCTACACAGCCTTTTGCGTTCCTTTACTTCTGCAAGCCCCCTTTCGTTTGCCTGCAGCAACCAACAGCTTCTATGGTTGCCCTAAGCAACAAGATGCAGTGAGTACCGTCTGGAGGTCCCGTGGCCGCACGGAGTCAGTACGAAGAACTGGCCCGGCAGCTCAGCGCCATCGGGTCCGTCAAACGAGGGCTCGCCCGCATCCTGCCTCCTGAATGCCCTGGCGGGTCCGCCGCCGTACTGGCTCTTCTCAGTCAGCACGGTGAGATGCGGATCAGCAGACTGGCCGAGCTGCTGGCCGTCGACATGTCGGTGACCAGCCGCCATGTCGCCCACGTGGCCGAGCGCGGCTGGATAGAGCGGTCTCCGGACCCGGCGGACAAGCGGTCCCGCATCCTGCGGCTGACCCCCGCGGGACAGGACGTACTCGACGACCTGAACCGACGGACCACCGAGATGTTCGCCCACCACCTTCAGGAATGGTCCGACGACGAGGTCGGACGGCTCAACACGTTGCTGGCCCGGCTGCGCGACAGCTTCGCCTGCCGCGGCCCCGGTGGGTGCGCCCCCGGAAAGCACAGCGGCGAGTGCCGCTCGCGGCCGGTCGACAGCGACGACGACTCGTACACCCGTACACCCGTGTAACAGAAGCAAAGACAAGGAACTCAATGGCTACGACCACACCGACCGGTGTGCGGGGCGGCCACGCCAAGCACGGGGGAACCAGTTCCCCCGGCGGCACGCCGATGACACACCGGCAGATCATGGAAGCGCTGACCGGACTGCTGCTCGGCATGTTCGTCGCGATCCTGTCGTCGACCGTCGTCTCCAACGCTCTGCCCGAGATCATCTCGGACCTCGGTGGCGGCCAGTCCGCGTACACCTGGGTCGTCACGGCCTCGCTCCTCGCGATGACCGCCACCACCCCCCTGTGGGGCAAGCTCTCCGACCTGTTCAGCAAGAAGCTGCTGGTCCAGATAGCACTGATCATCTACGTCACCGGTTCGATAGTGGCCGGCCTGTCGACGAGCAGCGGCATGCTCATCACCTGCCGTGTCGTGCAGGGCATCGGCGTCGGCGGTCTCTCCGCCCTCGCCCAGATCGTGATGGCCGCGATGATCGCCCCGCGTGAGCGCGGTCGCTACAGCGGCTACCTCGGCGCGGTCTTCGCCGTCGCCACCGTCGGCGGCCCGCTGCTCGGCGGCGTCATCACCGACACCAGCTGGATGGGCTGGCGCTGGTGCTTCTACGTCGGTGTGCCGTTCGCGGTCGTCGCGCTGATCGTGCTCCAGAAGACCCTGAAGCTCCCGGTCGTCAAGCGCGAGGTCAAGGTCGACTGGACGGGCGCGTTCTTCATCAGCGCCGCCGTGTCGCTGCTGCTGCTCTGGGTGACCTTCGCGGGCGACAAGTACGACTGGATGTCCTGGCAGACCGGCGCGATGCTCGCGGGCTCCCTGGTGCTCGTCCTGCTCTTCGTCTTCACCGAGTCCCGGGCCAGCGAGCCGATCATCCCGCTGCGCCTCTTCCGCAACCGCACCATCACGCTGGCCTCGGTCGCCTCGCTGTTCGTCGGTGTCGCGATGTTCGCGGGCACCGTCTTCTTCAGCCAGTACTTCCAGCTGGCACGCGGCAAGTCGCCGACGATGTCCGGCGTCATGACGATCCCGATGATCACCGGTCTGTTCCTGTCCTCGACCATCTCCGGTCAGGTCATCACCAAGACGGGCCGCTGGAAGGCCTGGCTGGTCACCGGTGGCTTCCTGGTCACCTCCGGTCTCGGACTGCTCGGCACCATCCGGTACGACACGACGTACTGGCACATCGCGATCTTCATGTTCGTGATGGGTCTCGGCATCGGCATGATGATGCAGAACCTGGTCCTCGCCACGCAGAACCAGGTCGCCCCCTCCGACCTCGGTGCCGCCAGCTCGGTCGTCACGTTCTTCCGTTCCCTCGGTGGTGCGATCGGCGTCTCGGCGCTGGGCGCCCTCATGGCGAACCGCGTCACCCACTACGTCAAGGACGGCCTCGCGGACCTCGGTCCGAAGGGCGCGGCACTCGGCCACGGCGGTACCGGCGGCGGGGCCATCCCCGACCTGGACAAGCTGCCCGCCCCGTTCCGCACGGTCGTGGAGAGCGCCTACGGGCACGGTGTCGGCGACGTCTTCATGTTCGCCGCTCCGGCCGCGCTGATCGCCTTCGTGATCACGATCTTCATCAAGGAGGTCGCGTTGAGGACGAACGCCGCCAACGACGCCCCGAAGGACGCGCCGGAGGCCGAGGCCGAGGTTCCCGCCGCGGCTCTCGCCGAGGTTCCGTCCGGTACGGCCGTACTGGTCTCCGAGGGCACAGCCGGCGTCACCGCGGTCGACACGCTCGAAGCGCCGGTCGCGACCGTGCAGGGCACCCCGGTCCGCGGTGTGGTGCGCGGCGCCGAGGGCGCACCCGTCGCCGGGGCCGCCGTCACGCTGATCTCGCTGGGCGGCCGGCAGCTGGGGCGCTCCGTCGCCCAGGCCGACGGCAGCTACGGACTGGACGCGCCGGGCGCCGGCAGCTACGTCCTGATCGCGTCCGCCGACGGCTTCCAGCCGCAGGCGTCCACCGTGGTCGTCGGTGACGAGCAGCTCTCGTACGACATCCTGCTCTCCGGTACGAGCGGCCTGGCCGGGACCGTGCGGACCGCCGAGGGCGGCACCCCGGTCGACGGCGCCATGGTCATCGTGACCGACGTCCGCGGCGACGTGCTGGCCACCGGCAAGTCCGCCGAGACCGGCGAGTTCACCTTCGCCGAGCTGGTGCCCGGTGCGGTGACCGTCGCGGTGAACGCCACCGGATTCCGTCCGATGGCACTGCCGGTGGAGATCGGCGGCCAGGGTGTCACCCGGGTCGACGTGGCACTGCAGTCCGGTGCGCTCGTCACGGGTGTCGTGCGGGCCGGTTCCGCGCGGCGTCCGCTGCCCGACGCCCGCGTCACGCTGGTCGACGCGGCGGGCAACGTGGTCGCCACCTCCACGACCGGGGAGGACGGGGCATACGCCTTCGCCGACCTGGACGCGGGCGAGTACTCGGTGATCGCAACCGGTTACCCGCCGGTGGCCGGCGCGCTGACCGTGGCCGGTCGCGGGGTCGACGGCCATGACATCGAGCTCGCCCACCCCGGCGAGTGACCGGGTAACACAGACCCCTGGCGGACAGCGCTTCGAGCGGAGAGGCTGCCCCCGGTGGAAATGGGCCCCGGTGGCGGGGACGGCAGGCAGGGGACGGCCTGCCGGCCCCCCCCCGGGGGGCCCCACGGTGTGTCATGGGGGGAGGGGCGGAACGGGGTGGGGGTTAGCGCGCAGGGAGGGACGCGGGGCGGGGGGAGCCGCCCGGCCGGCCGCGCGCGCCCCCGCCGCGGCCCGGCCGCGCCCCCCCCCCGCGCCGCCCCCCGACTCATTGAGTCATGGAGCAAGGAGAGAAACGGGATGGGACTTCGCGCACAGGTACGGACGCGGGACGGCTGGGCCGTCCAGCACGCGGTCGTGACGGTGACCGACATGACCGGAACCCAGGTGCTGCGAGCGGCCGCGGACGAGGACGGGGCGGTCCGGACCGACGACCGGCTCCCGGCCGGCGCGTACACGGTGATCGTTACCGCGGTCGGCTACGCCCCCGCCGCCTCGACCGCCCTCGTCACCGCGAGCGGACGGGTGGAGGCCGGCACGGTCGTGCTGAGCCGCCAGGGCGGCGTGGAGCTGCCGCCGCCGGGTGCCTGGTCGCTGGACCCGGCGCACTCCTCGGTGGGCGCGGTCGCGCAGCACCTGGGGATCTCCAGCGTGCACGGCCGGTTCACCGAGTTCACCGGCCGGATCGAGATCGCGGAGGAGGTGCACCGGTCCCGGGTCGACGCCGTCATCGACGCGTCCAGCATCGACACCGGCAACGGCATGCGGGACAAGCACCTGCGGTCGCCCGACTTCCTCGACGCGGACCGGTTCCCGGAGATCACGTACCGCTCGTCCGGGCTGACCCCGGCCGGTCCCGACCGCTGGACCGTCCACGGCCGGCTGACCATGCACGGCGTCGAGCGTCCGGTCGATCTGAACCTGAGCTACCTCGGCACCGGCCCCGACCCGTGGGGCGGCGTACGCGCGGCGTTCAGCGCCACGGCCGAACTGCGCCGCGACGACTTCGCCATGAACTACAACCAGGTGGTGCAGGCGGGCATCTCGGCGATCGGCACGACTCTGCGGGTGGAGCTGGACATCCAGGCCGTGCAGGGTGAGTCCCTGCCGTCGTAGTCTGCGGACATGGCACCCAACATCGCGACCAACACCGCCGTGGACCTCGATGAGCTGCTGGCGTTCGTACGGCCCAGGCACCGGGCGATCCTGCTGACCACCCGGTCCGACGGCCGCCCCCAGGGCTCCCCGCTGACCTGCGGCGTCGACGACTCGGGCCGGATCGTCGTGTCGACGTACCCGGAACGGGCCAAGACCCGCAACGCCAGGCGGGACGAGCGGGTCAGCGTGATCGTCCTGTCGGACGACTGGAACGGGGCGTGGGTGCAGATCGACGGCACGGCCGAGGTGATCGACTCCCCCGATTCGGTCGAGCCGCTCGTCGAGTACTTCCGGAACATCTCGGGGGAGCACCCGGACTGGGACGAGTACCGGGCCGCAATGGTCAAGCAGGGGAAGTCGATCATCCGGATCACCCCCGAGCGGTGGGGGCCGATCGCCACCGGCGGGTTCCCCGCCCACCTGGCTCCCGGCAGCTGACGGCTCCCCCGAGATGAACGAGAACGTCCCGGCGCCGGGCCTGCTGACGCGGGCCCGGCTGCTGGCCGCACCGGCCGTCGGCGCTTCCGTCGTACGTGATCTGGAGCGGATCACCGGCCTTCCGGTGGAACAGGGCTTCTCCGGCGCGCCGCCGCAGGAGCCCTTCATCTGCGTCGGGGCCGCACTGCCGGAAGCGCTGCGCGGCGGACCGCTGGTCTGGTTCCACAGTGTGAACGCCGGTACGGACGCCCTGCTGAGCGCCGGCCCGTGGCCGTCCGGGGCGCTGCTCACCCGGACGGTGGGCCGCATGGGCGAGCGGATCGCCCAGTACGTACTGGCCTGGGTGCTCGCCGACTGCCAGTCGGTGCCGGGGTTCGCCGCCGCGCACGCGCGGGCCGAGTGGCGCCGCGTCCCCTCCGAACTCGCCTCCGGGCAGACGGCCGTGGTGTACGGGACGGGTCGCATCGGCTCGTCCGTCGCCGGGCTGCTGCGGGCGTGCGGCATCCGGACGGTGGGCGTGGGACGCGCGCCGGGCGCGGAACGGGCGGGCTTCGACCGGGTCGTCACAGCGGACGACGACACCGCGTCGCTCGCCTCCGCGCGCTGGGTGGTCTCCACACTGCCGCTGACCCCGGCGACGGCCGGGTTCTTCGGAGCGGAGCGGTTCGCGGGTATGGGCGGCGCCACGTTCGTCAATGTCGGCAGGGGCGCGACGGTGGACATGCGGGCGCTGGAGGACGGCCTGCGTTCGGGTGCGGTGGGCCGGGCGGTGCTGGACGTGCTGCCCGTGGAACCCGCCGCGCCCGACGACCCCTGCTGGCGGCTGCCGCGCACGGTGGTCACCTCGCACTCCGCGGGCATCACGGCGGACGAGGACATCATCACGGATTTCGCCGCGTGCTGGGACGCGCTGGCGGCGGGGCGGGTGCCGGCAACGGCCGTGGACGTGGTGCGCGGCTACTGACGGATGGTCCTGCGGCCGAGCCGTGACCGTCAGCGGTCCCGCATCGCCTCGATGCCCGCGATCAGCAGGTCCAGGGCGAAGGTGAAGTCCCGTTCGCGCATCTCCTCGACCGTGTCGCCGCCGCGGGCGTCCATCAGGTCCTGCGACGTCTCGACCATCCGGCTGAACTGCGGCTGGGAGCGGATCTGGCCCATCGCCTGCTGGAAGAACTCGTCCTGGCTGAGCCCCGCCTCCGCGGAGCGCTGCACGATGTGGCTCTCGATGGCGCCGAATCCGTACACGAACTGGAAGACCGCGGAGAGCGCGCCCGTCTGCTGGTGCAGCGGCAGCCCCGTCGCCCGGACGACGTCCTGGACGGCGTGGGAGAACAGCATCGAGTGCGGGCCGATGTTGAGGAAGTGCCCGGCCAGCGGGGACGCCCATACGTGACGGACCAACAGTTCCCGGTAAGTGGTGGCCAGTTCGCGCAGCCGGTCGTGCCAGTGGGCCTCCTCCCGGGGCGGCGCGATCTCGCTGTAGACCGAATCGAGGGCCAGCTCCAGCAGGTCGTCCTTGGTGTCCACGTACCAGTAGAGGGACATCGCGGTGACGTCCAGCTCGGCGGCGAGCCGACGCATGGAGAATCCGGCGAGGCCCTCCGCGTCCAGCAGCCGGACCGACGCCGCGGTGATCCGCTCGCGGTCCAGGCCCGCCGGCTGGTCCGCTCTGCGGGTGCGCGACGGTGCCCGCTGATCCAGCCACACGCTGGTCCTGGCAGGGTTCTTCACGCGGTCGGCCGCGGGCACCATGGCGCACTCTCCTCGTCTTGCCGGCGGAACGGACGGGACGCGGGCCGGCTGCCGGCCCGGATACGCGTCGTGGGACACGTACCCGTGCGCGGCAACCGGATTCGCGCGGTCCGATACACCTCGTCCGATGCTATGCCGCTGCCGCGGCGGAGTCTGCCTGAAGAGATTCTGCCCGCTCCGCCCGACGCAGGAGCGCGGCGGCGAGCAGTCCGCCCGCCAGCACCGCCACCGCACCGACCAGCTGGCTGGTCTCGAGCCCCGAGGAGAACGCGTCCGTGATGCGCTGCCGTTCCCCGCCCCCGGCCGCCGCGGCGAGCGCCGCGGGCAGCGAGGCGGCCCCGACCGCTGCCGGTACGAGCGCGGCGAACCGGGAGTTGAGGACGGCGCCGAGCACCGCGACCCCGAGCCCGTTGCCGCATTCGGCGAGCGTGCCGTTGACCCCCGCGCCCACGCCCGCCTTCTCCGGCGGGATGGCGCTCATGATCGCGTTGGCCATGGCGGGCATGGCGAGCGCGATGCCCGCCCCCATCACGACCAGGCCCAGCAGCATGCCGCCGTAACCGTCGCCGCCCAGCAGGGCGACCGCGGCGAGACCAGCGGCCAGCAGGCCCATCCCGGAGGCGATCGTGACGGGCGTGCCCAGCCTGGGCACCAGCCTGGCGCCCAGGCCCGTGAGGTTGAGCGCGACCACGCTCAGCGCCAGCGGAGCCGTACGCAGCCCCGCCTCCAGCGGCCCGTAGCCGAGGACGAACTGGAGCTGCTGGGTGAGCAGGAAGAGCGAACCGCCCATCCCGAAGGCGACCAGGATCGCGCCCGCGACCGCCCCGATGAACTTCTGGTTCCGGAAGAAGTGCATGTCCAGCATCGGGTACGGGATGCGCAGCTCCCAGAGCGCGAAGCCGGTCAGCACCGCGAGGCCGGTGAGAGCGGTGAGCATGACCCGGCCCGAGGTCCAGCCGTACCCCGGTCCGGAGATGATCGCGTAGACGACGGCTGCCATACCGACCGTGGAGAGCAGCGCGCCGAGCAGGTCGGGGCGGTCGCCGCGCGGGTTCTTGGACTCCGGTACGAGCCGGACCACGGCGATCAGGCCGACGACCGCGACCGGGATGTTGACCAGGAAGATCGCACCCCACCAGAAGTGGGCGAGCATGGCCCCGCCGATCAGCGGCCCGACGGCGAACCCCAGCGAGTTGACGGTGGACCAGATGCCGATCGCCTTCACTCTCTCGGTGTCGTCGAAGATCTGGACGACGACGGCCAGGGTCGTGGTGATCAGCAGCGCACCGCCGATGCCCATGCCCGCCCGGGCTGCGATCAGTTGCGCGGACGACTGGGCGAGCCCCGCCACCAGCGAACCGATACCGAACAGGGCGAGCCCCGCGAGCAGCATCTTCTTGCGTCCGTAGCGGTCGGCGGAGCTGCCCGCGGTGAGCAGCAGACCCGACTGGACCAGTGAGTAGGCGTTGATCATCCACTGCACGTCGGCGGTGGACGCGTCGAGTTCCCGGGTCAGGGACGGGATCGCGACGTTGAGGACGGTGTTGTCCAGCAGCACGGTGAGCTGGGCGAGGCAGATGACGCCGAGGATCAGCCAGCGCTGCGGGTGGCTCGGCGGCGAGACGTGGTCGGGCTCGGCGGCGGTCGCCGTCATACGGGCTCCTTGAGCTGCAGGCGCACTTGTACGGTGTACGGGAAAAGCGGTTGTACACCGTAAAACAGTTCCCATACGCCGTACAACCGGCTTTCGCGCGGTACCGTGCTCGACGCTGATCCCAGGGAACCGACTAGGGCTGGAGTGGCATGTCACTGCGTCGTCGTACGGTGGAGATCCTGATCGCAGCGGGCCTGTTGGGAGCTGTCGCCGCCCCGCCCGCCGGAGCCGCGGGGCACGGGCCGGGACATCCGGTGCCGCTGCGCGTCGCCACCTACAACATCCATGCCGGCGCGGGCATGGACAACGTCTTCGATCTGGACCGGCAGGCGGCGGAACTCCGCTCGCTGGACGCCGATGTGATCGGGCTCCAGGAGGTCGACGTCCGCTGGGGAACCCGCAGCGAGTGGCGCGATGTCGCGGGCGAACTCGCGGAGCGGCTGCACATGCGGGTGTCGTTCGCCCCGATCTACAGCCTCGATCCGGAGACCCCCGGTGCGCCCCGGCGCGAGTTCGGGGTCGCGGTGCTGTCGAAGTACCGGATCGTGAACGCCGAGAACCACGAGATCACCCGGCTCTCCACCCAGGTGCCCGACCCCGTTCCGGCGCCCGCACCCGGCTTCGGAGAGGTGGTCGTACGGGTGAAGGGGCTCCCCGTACATGTGTACGTGACCCACCTCGACTACCGCGCGGACCCGTCCGTGCGGGTCGCGCAGGTCGCCGACACCCGGCGGATCATGGCGGCGGACCAGGGGCGGAAGGTGCTGCTCGGCGACTTCAACGCGACGCCGGACGCCCCTGAACTGGCGCCGCTCTGGGCGGACCTGACGGACGCCGGACCGGACGCCCCGACCTTCCCGGCGCTGGACCCGGTGGAGCGGATCGACTACGTCGCCGTGTCGAAGACCTCCGTCCGGGTACGCGACGTGGCGGTGGCCGAGACACTCGCCTCGGACCACCGCCCGGTAGTCGCGGATCTGCTGCTGCTCCGGCGCTGAACACCGGGCCGGGCAGCCGGCCGGATCAGGCCGCGGACGTCAGGTCGTAGAAGGTGGAGCTGCCGACCGTGACCTTCTTGAAGTTCTTCTCCACCCACGAGGAGATCTGGGACGAGGCACCGCTGTCGCCCATGCCACCGCCCATGCCTCCGGCGATGAAGTAGTGGATCCTCCCGTCCTCGACGTACCGCTTGAACTGGGCGAGCGTCGGGGACGGGTCGCTGCCGTTGAAGCCGCCGATCGCCATCACCGGGGATCCGGTGGCGAGCTGGTAGCCGGCCGCGTTCTGCGAACCGATGGCCGCGGCGACCCACGTGTAGGTGCCGGCGTTCTTCTCCAGGAGCTTCTCGGCCCGCGAGCTGACGGACGTGCCGTTGAGCAGACCGCCCATGCCACCGCCCCCGCCACCGCCCGGCATGCCGCCCTCGCCCGTTCCGGCCGGCAGCGGGGTCTGCCCACCGCCCTGGGTCATGCCCGGAGGCCGGCTCTGGCCCTGGTTCTGACCCATGCCCTGGTTCTGGCCCATGCCTTGGTTCTGGCCCTGACCCTGACCCTGGCCCGGCCCCTGTCCCTGCTGTCCGCCGGTCGGGGGCCGGCCCATGGTGCCGCCCTGCGGGCCCCCGCCGGGAGTCTGCATCCCGCCGCCGGGACCGCCGCGGCCGCCGCCCATCGTGCTGGCACCCGACGGTCCCGCCGTGACGATCGAGCCCTGATGTCCGGTGTTCAGCGTGCTCACGGTGTACGCCGCCGGCCCGGCCAGCGACACGACGAGGCCCAGCCCCACCGAGGCGAGCGCCACCCGGCGCCCTGCCCTGGCAGCGAGCAGCAGGCCCGCCGCGCCCACGAGACCGCCGACCAGTACGGCCCAGCGCAGCCACGGCAGATAGTCCGGGGTCCGCCCCAGCAGCACGTACGACCAGACCGCCGTGACGGCGACCGTGACACCGAGCGCCCCGCTCGCCACCCACCGGGCCCGCTCCTCCCACAGCACGGTGACGCCCATGCCGACGAGCGCTGCGACGTAGGGGGCCAGGGCAACGGTGTAGTACTGGTGGAAGATGCCGGCCATGAAGCTGAAGACGACCGCGGTCATCAGCAGCGAGCCGCCCCACGCGAGGAACGCCGCGCGGGCGGTGTCGGTGCGCTTCGCCCTCCGGGTGAGCCAGACGCCCGCGATGAGCAGCAGCAGGGCGGCGGGCAGCAGCCAGGAGATCTGGCTGCCGATCTCGGAGTTGAACATCCGGCCGATACCGGTCTCACCCCACTGGCCACCGGCCTGACCGCCACCACCACCGCCACCACCGACGCTGCCGGTCTCGTCGCCGTTGATCCGGCCGAGCCCGTTGTAGCCGAAGGTCAGCTCCAGGAAGGAATTGTTCTGCGAACCGCCGATGTACGGACGGGAGGAGGCGGGCCAGAGCTCGACGATCGCGACCCACCAGCCGCCCGCGACGACCATCGCGAGCGCCGCGAGCCCGAGCTGGCCGAACCGCTTCCGCACCGTCGTCGGCGCGCACACCGCGTACAGCACGGCCAGCGGCGGCAGGATCAGGAACGCCTGCAGGGTCTTCGACAGGAACGCGAGACCGACCGCGGCACCGGCCCACACCAGCCACTTCGTCCGGCCGTGCTCCAGGGCGCGCAGCACGCAGTAGACGGTCACGGTCATCAGCAGCGCGAGCAGCGCGTCCGGGTTGTTGAAGCGGAACATCAGCGCGGCAACGGGCGTGAGCGCGAACACCGCCATCGTGATCAGTCCGGCGGCCGCGCCGAACCGGCGGCGTACCGCCGCGTACAGCACCCCGGCGGTCGCCACCCCCATCAGCACCTGCGGGGCCAGGATCGCCCACGAGCCCAGCCCGAAGATCCGGACCGACAGGGCCATAGGCCAGAGCGTGGCCGGGGGCTTGTCGACGGTGATGGCGTTGGCCGCGTCCAGCGAGCCGAAGAAGAACGCCTTCCAGCTCCGGCTGCCGGCCTGTGCGGCCGCCGAGTAGAAGGAGTTGGCGTAGCCCGAGGCGCTGAGATTCCACAGGTAGGCCAGGCCGATGGCCAGCAGCAGGACGAGGAAGGCGGGCCGCACCCAGCGCGGGTCCTCCGGCCTGCCCCGCAGGACGCGCCGCAGGAACGGTTCCCTCGGGCGTCCGTGGGCTGCCACGGCCGCGGCCTGCGGAGCGGTGGCCGGCAGGGCCGGCGGGTGGTCGGGATGCAGGGTGGTCATCGGACGTTCCTCGGTTCGTGGTGGGTGTCGTCGGCGAGGCCGGTCATCGGCGCGGGGCCTACGGCCACCGGGTGCCGGTCCGCCCGCCGGTCCGGAAAGACCCAGGCGCGGAAGAGCAGGAAGCGCAGCACCGTCGCCGCGAGATTGGCCGCGATCAGCACGGCGAGTTCCGTGCCGTGCGAGGGCGCCCCGGAAGCCGTGCCGAGCGCCGCGAGCGAGCCGCTGGTCAGCGCGAGGCCGATGGCGAAGACGACGAGGCCCTGTGCCTGATGGCGTACGGCTCCGCCCCGGCCGCGTACACCGAAGGTGAGTCTCCGGTTGGCTGCCGTATTGGCGACGGCCGAGACCAGCAGCGCGCCGCCGTTGGCGAACTGCGGGCCGACGCCGAGCCGGAAGAGCGAGTACAGGGCGAGATAGAAGAGTGTGGAGAGCGCGCCCACCACGCAGAACCCGACGAGCTGCCGGGCCAGACCGCCCGGCACCCCGCTCAGCCCCCGGTCGCGCGGATCGTCCCCGAAGGGCCGGGCCAGCCGGTCCAGCGGCAGCGCCCCGACGGCGAGCGCCCGCCCCACCCGCCACACGCCTTTCAGGTCCTCGGTCGCCGTCCGCACGATGTGGACGGTGGAGTCCGGGTCGTCGACCCAGTCGACCGGCACCTCGTGGATGCGCAGCCCGGCACGCTCGGCGAGCACCAGCATCTCGGTGTCGAAGAACCAGCCGGTGTCCTCGACCATCGGCAGCAGCCGTTGCGCGACCTCACGGCGGATGGCCTTGAATCCGCACTGTGCGTCGCTGAACCGCGCAGCCAGCGACGAGCGGAGGATGAGGTTGTAGGCCCGCGAGATGAACTCCCGCTTCGACCCGCGTACGACACGCGAACTACGGGCCAGCCGCGACCCGATGGCCAGGTCCGAGTGTCCGGAGATCAGCGGCGCCACGAGCGGGAGCAGTGCGTTGAGATCGGTGGAGAGGTCGACGTCCATGTAGGCGAGGACCGGGGCGTCCGAGTGCGACCAGACCGTGCGCAGCGCCCGCCCGCGCCCCTTCTCCGGCAGCCGGTACGAGCGCACCCGCGGCAGCGCCGCCGCCAGCGCGGCCGCCACCTGCGGTGTGCGGTCGGTGCTCGCGTTGTCGGCGACGGTGATCCGGAAGGCGTACGGGAAGGTACGCGCCAGATGGTCGTGCAGCCGCAGCACGCAGGGTTCGAGGTCCTTCTCCTCGTTGTAGACGGGTACCACCACATCGAGCACCGGGGCACCAGCCGCGTCGACCGCTCCGGCCAGGAGATGCTCCCGGGCCGGCAGGGTGCTCCAAGAAGAGTCGGTTCGCATGCCGACGACACTCGCCGGGCCCGCTGTCACATCGGTGTGATGGGCCTGTGCCGGCGCTGTGAGTCGGCGCGGTCCAGGATTTCCGCCGGCAGTTCCGCGCGGTTCGCCGGCGCCCCGGAAGGGGCCGGGACCGCGGGCAGACGGACGGCGAACACGGTGCACCCCGGCACCGACCGCACCTCCACCCGCCCCCCGTGCGCGACGACGACCGCCTGCACGATGGCGAGTCCGAGCCCGGTGGAACCCGCGCCGCGCGAACGCGACGCGTCGCCGCGTGCGAACCGTTCGAAGACGTGCGGCAGCAGCTCCGGCGCAATGCCCGGCCCGTCGTCCGCCACCTCCAGCGTCACCCAGGGGCGACCGCCCTCCGGACGGCCGCCGCCGGACCGCACACGTGCCGTGACGGTGGTGCCGGGCGGCGTGTGGGTACGGGCGTTCGCCAGCAGATTGACCAGCACCTGATGGAGCCTGGTCGGGTCCGCGTGCACGACCGCCGGCTCGTCGGGCAGTTCCAGCCGCCAGTGGTGCCCGCGCCCCGGCCCCTGCCGCTGACCGGCGGCGCGCGCGTCGCTGACCGCGTCGACGACGACCGGCGACAGATCGGTGTTCTCGTACGAGAGCGGGCGCCCGGCGTCGAGACGCGCCAGGAGCAGCAGGTCCTCCACCATGCCCGTCATGCGTTCCGCCTCGGACTCGATCCGTCCCAGCGCGTGCCGGGTGTCGGGCCCGGTCTCCTCACGTCCGCGCCTGGTCAGTTCGGCGTAGCCGCGGATCGAGGCCAGCGGCGTACGCAGCTCGTGGCTGGCGTCCGCGACGAACTGCCGTACCCGCATCTCGCTTTCCTGACGCACCGTCAGCGCCGAGCCGACATGCCCCAGCATCCGGTTGAGCGCCGCGCCGACCTGTCCGACCTCGGTGCGCGGATCGGCCTCGGCGTCCGGGACCCGCTCCAGGAGCGCCACCTCACCACTGTGCAGCGGCAGTTCGGAGACCCGGGTGGCGGTCGCGGCGACCCAGCGCAGCGGCTGCAGCGCGACCCCGACCATGACGATCCCGGCGATCGCGGCGGCGACCAGTCCGGCCCCGGTGACACAGACCTCGACGAGGATGAGCATGGTAAGGGCGGACCGCACCTCGGTGGCGGGAATGCCGACGAGGACGGTCGTCGCCCCGTTCGCCCCCGCGACGGCCTCCACCTGGTAGGACCCGAGCCCCGGCAGGTCGACGCTCCGCGCCCCCGCCCCGACCTCGACGTGCGCCGCCTCCAGCGCCGCCTCCTGCGCGTCGCTCAGCGGCTTCCCACCGGTCGCCGCGGACGGCCGGCCGGACGTGGCGGCACTGTCCTCGACCACGCTCGACGAAGTGATCGAACCATCCGTGGACACCGCGCCGAGCGTGCCGAAGGGCTGCCCGCGGGCATCGATGAAGGCGAGTGGACCGTCGTCCGGTGCGGCGCCGGGCATCGGCAGGCCGCCGGTGGCGCCCGGCGGCTTCGCGGCCCGCATGGCGATGGAGTGCAGCTGGTCGTCGAGCTTTCCGTACATGTAGCTGTGGAAGGCGATGGTGGTGACCGAGCCGATCACCGAGGCGACCACGGCGATCAGCGTCACCGCGGACACCACCAGCCGGGTCCGCAGCGTCCACGGACCCTTCCGCCAGCGCATCACCCGGCTACTCACCGGGCTTGATCAGATATCCGGCCCCGCGCCGGGTGTGGATCATCGGCGTCCGGCCGGCGTCGATCTTCTTGCGGAGGTACGAGATGTACAGCTCGACGACGTTCGCCTGACCGCCGAAGTCGTAGTTCCACACGCGGTCGAGGATCTGTGCCTTGCTCAGCACCCGGCGGGGATTGCGCATCAGGAAGCGCAGCAGTTCGAACTCGGTCGCGGTGAGGTGGATGGAGGTCGTTCCCCGGCTGACCTCGTGGCTGTCCTCGTCGAGCACCAGGTCGCCGACGACGAGCGTGGACTCGCTCCGCACCGCCGCCGTCCCCGACCGCCGGATCAGCCCGCGCAGCCGCGCCACGACCTCCTCCAGGCTGAACGGCTTCGTCACGTAGTCGTCGCCGCCCGCAGTGAGCCCGGCGATACGGTCCTCCACCGAGTCCCGCGCGGTCAGGAAGAGCACGGGGATCTCGGAGAGCTCCCGGCGCAGCTTGCCGAGGACCGACAGCCCGTCCGTGTCCGGCAGCATCACGTCGAGGATCACCGCGTCGGGCCGGAAGTCGCGCGCCGTCCGGACGGCACTCGCCCCGTCCCCGGCGCTGCGCACCTCCCACCCCTCGTAACGCAGGGCCATGGAGAGCAGCTCGGCGAGCGGAGCCTCGTCGTCCACGACCAGTACGCGGACGGGGCTGCGATCCGGCCTCAGCAGTTCGGTGCGCCCCTGGGGCGAGGTCGTCGTCATGCCTCAACCCTGTGCGACGTCTCTGAAAGGGTTCTTTCCCGTTTCTGTGAATTCGCTGAGAAACCCTGCGGGCAGGGCCCGTTCAGCCCTCGCCGAACAACGCCCGTGCGTTCCCGTGACAGACCGCGCGCAACCAGTCGTCCCCCAGGTCGAGCCGCTCCAGTGCGTGCAGCTGATGCGCGTACGGATACGGGATGTTCGGGAAGTCCGTCCCCAGCAGGATCCGGTCCCCGAGGCCGGCGAGCCGCCCCCGCTCCGCCACCGGGAAGGGTGTGAGGTCCTCCGTGAAGTCCGTGAACGCCATCGTCGTGTCGAGCCGCACCTCGGGATACGTCTCCGCCATGGTCAGGAACTCGGAGTACTCGGGCATCCCCATGTGTGCCACCACCAGCCGCAGCCGCGGATACCGGGCGAGCAGCCGGCCGACCGGCCCCGGCCCGGTGTGCGCGCCGGGCGCGGGCCCGGACCCGCAGTGCATCACCACCGGGATCCCGGCGTCCGTGAGCAGTCCCCACACGGGGTCCAGCAGTGGGTCGTTCGGATCGTACGCGCCGACCTGGAGATGCGACTTGAAGACCCGCGCCCCCGCCTCCACCGCCTCGCGGACGTACCGCTGCGCCCCCTCCTCCGGGAACAGGGTCGCGGTGTGCAGGCAGTCGGGGACCCGGTGCGCGAACTCGGCCGCCCAGCCGTTCAGCCAGGCCGCCATCCCGGCCTTGTGCGGGTAGAGCATCGAAGTGAACCGCCGGACCCCGAAGGACCGGAGCAGCGCGAGCCGTTCGTCCTCGTCGTGGCGGTAGGCGATCGGCCACTCCATGCCGGTCAGCGGACCGGCTGAGTCGAAGTACGCCCACACCTTGCGGAGCACCTGTTCCGGCATGAAGTGCGTGTGGATGTCGATCAGTCCCGGCAGTCCGAGCCGCTCCCAGAACCGCACCACGTCGGCGCCGTCCCCACCGGCCGGCCCGTCGACACCGCCCACGCCCTCGCCGCTCACGCCGCTCACCACCCGTTCCAGGTCCGCCCCTGACACCTCGACGATCTCAGAACAGCCCGTGCTGGATACCGCCGCCCCCGATGTCGGCCACCGGCACCGACACCCCCGCCCGCGGGTCGGCCCCCACCAGGTCCCACCCGGTCATCAGCCGGGTGTCCAGCACGACCACTCCGCCCGGGGCGGCCAGATGCAGATCGGGCCCGGCTGCGGCGACCAGCCGCCCTCCGACGACTCCGCCGTCCACCAGTCCGGTCACCGCCCACGCGACCTCGACCGGCCCGTCGAGCCCGAACAGTCCCGTGTGATCGACGGGATCGAACGGCAGCCTCTCCAGCGACTGCGGCCACCCGGCCCCGGGTGCCTCCAGAGCCGCCGCCCGCCCGTACAGCCCCTCGACCTCCGCGACCCGCTCGGCCGCCCCCGGCAGTGCGGCCCGCACGGCCCGCTTGCGCGCGTACGGAATCCGGTCCGGCACGCCCAGCGCCGAGCGGAGCAGCTCCTCGGTCCGCCGCGCCGCCATCAACGGTCCGCGCCCCAGCCAGCTGAAGACGACGGCCCCCTGCTCCCGCAGCCGCGCGGCCCCCCGCTCCTCGGCGGTGATCCCGGCCTTCACCATTCCGGGCCCGAACCAGGCGAGATAGACGCGGTACGTCCGCGGGTCGTCGGCGATCGTGTCGGCGGCCACCGAATGCGCCCGGTCCAGCCGCGCGCACTCCGGGCACCGCGCCCCCGTACTCCGCGCGGACACCACGGCGGCCGTCGGACACGCGTTCCCCCGCGCCCCCACACAGTGCCGCTCGCCCTCGGCTCGGAAGCCGAGCTCCTTCCCGTACCCGAGTGCACTCGCGCGCGCCGGACTTCCCAGCCATCCCAGCTCCGGCCCGTCGGCGCCCTCAGGCCAGCGCAGCCCGCCGCACCGCCAGCTCTGCCGGCCCTGCCACCCCATGTGCAACCAACTCCCACCGAGACCTCACGCCGTTCACCGCCATCTTCGACGGTCGGCGTTCAGCGCCGCACGTCAAAGCAGGAACCCCGCCACACGTCCGGTTCGCCCATCGCGGCGTTCGAGCCGCACCCGAAGATTGGCGCAACGGGTCCCGCGGCACTCACAGATCAGGCCTGCGCGGAGGCGGGCGAGGAAGAGGTGCCTGCGGCGCCGGGCCGGCTGTCCGGGGCGAGGGGTGGCACCGGCCGGGAGGGCAGCCGTACTTCATTGATGTACGGGCAACGCAAGAGGCCCCCTGGATTTCTCCTGGGGGCCTCTGGCTTGCTGTGCACTCGGCAGGATTCGAACCTGCAACCTTCTGATCCGTAGTCAGATGCTCTATCCGTTAAGCTACGAGTGCTTGGCGTTCCGGGCTTTTTCTGCCTGGTCGGCGTTGCGAGAACAACATTACATGACCTGCGCCGTCACGCGAAATCCATTAGCCAAACCCCCTCTGAGCTGCGAAAACGCCATGTTGGGCGGCCTGTCGCACTCCGGCCCGGGCGCGCACCCCGGCCGGAACGGACGCGCACCCCGGCCGGGAACGACTGAAGCCCCGTGCGATCGGCACGGGGCTTCAGTGATCAAGCGGAGGCGGAGGGATTTGAACCCTCGATGGGCTTTAAAACCCAAACCGCATTAGCAGTGCGGCGCCATAGACCGGACTAGGCGACGCCTCCAGCACACCCCGCGCGAACGCGAGTGGTGCGTGCAGATGATGACACAGCCGAACGCTGCCTCACCAATCGCCGCCTACGGTACTAGGCAGGCGGCCGTCAGGGCAAAGCGTTCGGGTTGCGCAACGCCGGGGCGTGCGGAGCGTTAGTCACTACGGGGGGCATGGCCTCCCGTCCGCACCCGTCCACAGGAGTACGCATGCTGCGCCGTCTCGCCCTCACCGCTGCCGCATCCTTCGCCGTGCTGTCCGCCGCCCCGTCCGCGCTCGCCGCCACCGCGCCGCTGCCCTTGTCCCTCCCGCTGCCCGTACCGGTGCTCCAGGGCGACGACGCCCGGAACACCGAGCTGACCGTGACGGTCTCGGGCTCCGGCGACCGGGCCGCGGACGGCGTATACGAACTGAAGTGCTCCCCGGCCGGGGGAAACCACCCCGTGGCGAAGCAGGCGTGCGACCGGCTGACGGAGCTGGCGAAGCCGGCGGACGGGACCGCCGACCCCTTCCGGCCGGTGCCCTCGGACGCGATGTGCACCCAGCAGTTCGGTGGATCGGCCACGGCCAGGATCACCGGGACCTGGCAGGGTCAGCGTGTCGACGCGTCGTTCGACCGGACCAACGGCTGCGAGATCGCACGCTGGAACAACCTGCGACCGGTGCTGCCGAACGTCCGGTGACCAGGGTGACCGAGTACGTCGCAGGGCACGTCAGGAGCAGGAGTTGTACACCGTATGCACAGAACCTTGGTGAGAGCTCCCCCTCATCCGCCGTCGGATGTGACTCCCCTGCCTTTAGACTCCTCAAGTGACAGCCTGCGGCCCGAGGGGCAAGATGGGGCCCGCTGTCGGCAAGGTGCGGTAATCAGGGAGGAAGCGTCGTCGTGAGCAGCAGGCCATCCCGAGGCGCTGCTCGCCTCGCAGCCATACTCGACGCCCTCCCGGACGGGCTCCTGCTCGTCAACTGCAACGGCACGGTCGTCAACGCCAACACCATCGCCCTCGAAATGTTCGAGACGCCGGGCACCGCGCTCGTCGGCCGCGGACTGCTCGATCTGCTTCCGGAGTTCGACTCCAAGCTGATCCCGGGGTCGATGCGCAGGCCCGAGGCTGCGGACGAGCGAGGCCGGACGAAGCCGACGCGGATGACCGCGCGGCGGACCGACGGCAACGAGTACCCGGTCGAGGTGACCAGCGCCAGCCTGGAGGACGGGCAGGCCGCCTACAACGACTTCCAGCCGGGCTACAGCGGCAGCTACACGGGCGACGAGCTCCTCATGCTCGTCGTGCGGGACCTGTCGGGCACCGTCGACACCGAGGCCGAACTGGCCCGCTCGCAGCGGCAGACCGAGATGATCCTGCGGGCCGCGGCGGAGGGCGTCGTCGGTACAGACACGGACGGCCGGGTCGTCCTGGTCAACCCCGCCGCCGCGCAGATCCTCGGCTTCCGCGCCAGCGACCTGGGCGGCCAGGAGCTGCATCCGCTGATCCTGCACTCGCGTGCGGAGGGCGAGCCGTTCCCGTACGAGGAGTCGCCGCTCGCCGACACGCTCAGGTCCGGGCGCAAGCACCGGGTGCGCGGGCAGGTGCTGTGGTCCAAGAGCGGCGCGCAGGTGCCGGTCGACCTGACGACCGCGCCCGTCCGTGACGGCGACCAGCTGGTCGGCGCGGTGATGACGTTCACCGACCGCAGGCCGTACGAGGAACTCACCACCGAGCACGCGGCGCAGCTGACCGAGCTGACCGAGAAGCACACCGCCGAGATCACCCGGCTGACCGAGGACCACACCGCCGAGGTCACCGAACTGACCGAGCGGCACGCCGCCGAGCTCGCCGACCGGACCGAGCGGTACGCGGCCGAGTCGGAGGAGCGGACCGAGCGGCTCACGGAGCTGACCGCCCGGCACGGCCAGCTGACCGCCGTCCTCGGCGAATCGCTGCGCGGACCGCTGGAGGAGCTGCGCGGCGAACTCGCCACGCTTGCCGCCGACCCGGCGGGCCAGCTGTGGCCCGAGGCCAACCAGATCCTGCACCACCTGGCCGCCGGCTATGCGCGGATGACGACCCTCGTCGACAACGTGCTCGGCTACCAGCGGCTCGACAGCGGGGCGGAACAGCTGGTCAAGGAGAAGGTGCTGCTCGACTCGGTCGTGACGGCCGGTATCGACGGCGCGGTCGAACTGATCGGCCCCGGGCGCGCCCAGTTCGCGGTGCACGCGCCGCCGATCGAGGCCGAGGTGGACGCGGGACGGCTGGTGACGGCGCTCGCGCACCTGGTAGCGGACGTCGCCGGGGTCGACTCGACCGGAAAGACCCGGCTGATGCCGGGCGGTGGTTACGTCGACTCGACGGTGGTCGTGGCGGCCGCGCAGCGCGGTGAGGTCGTACGGATCGAGGTGCGCGGGCCGTTCGCCGGCGGCGACCCGGTGCACGAGCCGATCGTGCGCGGGATCGTAAGGGCACACGGCGGCGTGCTGCAGACGCACGAGATGCCGGGGATGAGCGGCAGCGCGTACGTGCTCGAAGTGCCGCTGGGCACGGGCTCGGGGACCGTGCCGCCGCCGGAGGCATCTCCGGTCCAGGCGCCGCCGGAGGAGCCCGGGCAGCAGCAGGACGCGGCGAGCGGCGGGCGGCGCAGAGCGCGGCGCTCGTCGACCGATGCCTTCCTGGAGAGCCCGGTGGGCGGGGAGATGCCCGCCCAGCCGGCCGAGTCCGGTGGTGACGCAGCGGCCGCGGAGCCGACGGGGCGCCGCCGGGCACGCCGCGGAGCCGCGACGCAGGACGAGCAGGTTCCGCAGGGCGGGCCGGGTCTGCAGACGCCTCACGAGCTCATCCCGGCACAGCAGGGCGAGGGTTCCGGACGCCGGCGGGGGCGGCCCAGCCCGGCCGAGACGCCCGGCGTCCAGCAGCCCGTACAGGCTCCGTCCGCGCGGGCCGCGGAGGCGCAGGGCCCCGGACAGGCCCTGGCGCTGCCCGCGGGCGCGGCGCCGTCCGAGGGGTCGGTGGTGACGGCCGCCGAGGGCGCACAGCACGCGAACAGCCGTCCGCAGCTCGGGCAGACCGTGCCGCCGCAGGGCGTGTCGGCCGATGCGCAGGCATCCGCGGGCGGACACCGGGCACGCCCGGGCAACGACAACCAGCTCGCTCTCGCTCCCGACCAGCAGCACGCGCACGCACCGCAGCAGGCCGCCCAGCAGCAGCCTGCGGGTCGGCGGGCCCGGCGGGCGCTGTCGGCCGCGCAGGAGCGGCCGGCCCCGGCCGAGCCGCGTACCGCGTTCGCCCTCCCGCCCGCCGACGCCGACCGGATCCCGCCCACGGCCGGTGATGCGGACGCCTCGCTGCCCGGACGCCACGACACCGTACGGGCACCGCAGGACGACGCCCGCACGCCGCCGCAGACCCATCCGGAGCCGACCGGCCGGCGCCGCGCCCGCCACGTCCCGGAGACGACCCGGGAGCAGCCGCTGCCGCAGGCCGCTCAGCCGGCTGCGCAGCGGCCGGAGCCCGGGCAGCCCGTCGGATGGCCGGAGAACGGCGCCTCGGCACAGGGCCCGGCCGCCCTGAACGTCCCCGGCAACGACCTGGACCGCGACGGTGCGGGGCACACCACACACACCACCGGCGCGCCCGCAGGCGCCATGGAGAGCCGGCCGCGCGGCGACGCGCCCGCACCCGTTCCGGCCGCCGAGCCGGTGCCGGACGCGCGGCGCCAGCCGCTTCCCGCCGAGGAGCCGATGCCGGCGCCGGCGGACTCGACGCAGGGGCGGGCGTTCAGCGTGCGGACGCTCGGGCAGGGCGTGCCGTTCGCCCAGCACCTCACCCATCAGCAGAACCAGACGCTCGGCGGCGCCGGACGGCGCCGCAGGCTCGCCGCCCCGCCGGCGGACGAGCGCGCGGCGCAGCCCGCCGGAGTACCCGCCGCCGCGCCGCAGCCCACCACCGGCGCCGCCTCCGGGCAGCTGCTCTCCGCCACGTCCGCCGAAGGACGCTCGTACGCCATAGGGGCACCCGACGAGGGCGCCGAGGGACCGGAGCCGCTGGACGGCCCGGGGGGCGCGGTCGAGGTCGCCAACCGCCCGTCACCGCAGCCGGTCGACGACGAACTGCCCCCCGAGCCGCTGGACAACCCGCGCCGGCTGCTCGTCTGGCCCGAGCCCGACGTCTCGACCCAGCAGGCGCTGAGCGACCGCGGCTACCGTCCGGTGATCGTGCACTCCCGCGAGGAGGTGGACGCCCAGATCGCGGCGTTCCCCGCCGCGCTCTTCGTCGACCCGCTGACCGGCCCGATCACCCGTACGGCACTGCAGTCGCTGCGCCAGGCGGCGGTCGCCGCCGAGGTGCCCGTGCTGGTGACCGCCGGTCTGGGGCAGGCTTCACGGGAGGCGGCGTACGGTGCCGACCCGGCCGTACTCCTGAAGGCGCTCGCCCCGCGCGACAGCGAGCAGCACCCGCCGCGGGTACTGCTGATCGAGGAGCACGAGGAGATCGCGGCAGCGCTGACGGCAACGCTGGAACGCCGCGGCATGCAGGTCGCCTGCGCGGCCGACGACGACGAGGCCGTCGCGCTCGCCACTCGGACGCGGCCGAATCTGCTGGTGATGGACCTGATGCAGGTACGCCGTCGCCGCGCCGGGATCATCGACTGGCTGCGTGCGAACGGCCGGCTCAACCGGACCCCGCTGGTCGTGTACACCTCGGCCGACATCGACCGGGCGGAGCTGCCGAAGCTCAGCTCCGGCGAGACCGTGCTCTTCCTGGCGGAACGCTCGACCAGCGACGAGGTGCAGGCCCGCATCGTCGACCTGCTGGCGAAGATCGGCACGAACTGAGGCGGCTGCCGGAGGACGGCACGTCAGGCATACGACGAGGGCGGCACGGGACTTCCCGTACCGCCCTCGCCCCTGTGTACGGCCCGGCCGCCGGTCAGATCCGGGTGATGTCCAGCCCGCCTTCCGCGTACTGCCGGCGGATGACCTTCTTGTCGAACTTGCCGACACTCGTCTTCGGCACCGCGGGAATGACCGACCAGCGCTCCGGCAGCTGCCACTTGGCGATTCCGGACTCGGCGAGGAACGCCTTCAGCGCGTTGTAGTCCACGGTGATGCCTTCCCTGAGGACGACGGTCGCCAGCGGGCGCTCCCCCCACTTCTCGTCCGGCACCGCGACGACGGCGGCCTCGGCCACATCCGGGTGCGCCATCAGGGCGTTCTCCAGCTCGACACTGGAGATCCACTCCCCGCCCGACTTGATGACGTCCTTGGCACGGTCGGTGAGGGTGAGGAAGCCGTCCTCGCTGATGACTCCGACGTCGCCGGTCTTCAGCCAGCCGTCCTCGCTGAACTTGTCGTCGGGGCGGAGCGCCTCGCCGTCCGCACCGCCGTAGTACGCGCCGGCGATCCAGGGACCGCGGACCTCCAGCTCACCGGCCGACTCGCCGTCCCAGGGCAGCTGCTCGCCGCCGGGACCGACCAGCCGTGCCTCGACGCCGGCCGGGAAGCGGCCCTGGGTGATGCGGTACGGCCACTCCTCTTCCGCGGTCAGCCCGGCGGGCGGGTTGGCCATCGTGCCGAGCGGCGACGTCTCCGTCATCCCCCACGCGTGGCAGAGGCGGACGCCGAGCCGGTCGTACGCCTCCATGAGGGAGGGCGGACAGGCGGCGCCGCCGATGGTGACGCGGGCCATCGAGCTCAGGTCGCGCGGGTTGGCGGTGACCTCGGCGAGCAGCCCCTGCCAGATGGTGGGGACGGCAGCGGCATGACTCGGCTTCTCGCGCTCGATCATGTCGGCGAGCGGGGCGGGCTGCAGGAACCGGTCCGGCATGAGCATGTTGACACCGGACATGAACGTCGCGTGCGGAAGACCCCACGCGTTGACGTGGAACTGGGGGACGACCACCAGCGTGGTGTCCTTGTCCGTCAGCCCCATCGACTCGCTCATGTTGACCTGCATGGAGTGCAGGTAGATCGAACGGTGGGAGTAGACCACGCCCTTGGGGTCCCCGGTGGTGCCGGAGGTGTAGCACATGGCGGCGGCCTGGAGCTCGTCCAGCTCGGGCCAGTCGTAGGTGGTCGGACGTCCGGCGATCAGTTCCTCGTAGTCGTGCACCCGCGGGGCCGCGCCGTCGAGCACGGAACGGTCGCCCGGGCCCGCGACGACCACGTGCTCGATCGACATCAGCTGGGGCAGGAGTGGAGCGAGCAGCGGCAGCAGCGAGCCGTTGACGATGACGACCCTGTCGTCGGCGTGCTTGACGATCCAGACCAGCTGCTCGGCGGGGAGCCGCAGGTTGAGCGTGTGGAGCACCGCGCCCATGGAAGGGATCGCCAGGTACGCCTCGATGTGCTCGGCGTTGTTCCACATGAGGGTGGCGACCCGCTGGTCGCCGACAACACCGAGCTCGTCGCGCAGGGCGTTGGCGAGCCGGGTGGCGCGGCGGCCCACCTCGGCGAAGCTGCGCCGCTGCGGCTCGGGCTCGCCGGTCCAGGTCGTGACCTGCGACTTCCCATGGATCGTCATCCCGTGCCTCAGGATGCGGGTGACAGTCAGCGGTACGTCCTGCATGGTGCTCAGCACGGCGTCCTCCCGGTGGGCGCTACGCGGCAGTAAGGTTCCGCTGATTCTGCGCACATACCGATTGGTATGTCACTACTCCCGGGAGTACGAATCGGTCTCCGTCGGATTCTCCCGGACGGACCACCGGATACCCCGTGACCGGAGAAACGGGGCTTCGGCACCGGAAGCCGCCGCTGACCTCGACGTCTTCCATGCACTCGTCGAAGACGGAGCCCCGCCGCAGCCGGTCGTCAGCGGACGGGGATCAGCCCCGGGTCCTCGCGGAGCTTGCCGAGCGCCCGCGACACCGCACTCTTGACGGTGCCGACGGACACCCCGAGCACCTCGGCCGTCTGGGCCTCACTCAGGTCCTCGTAGTAGCGCAGGACGACCATCGCCCGCTGCCGGTCCGGAAGCCTCAGCACGGCCCGCCACATCGCGTCGTGCAACGACTGCTGCTCGGCGGGGTCGGAGGCCGGGGCGGCCTCCTGCTCGGGCAGTTCGTCGCAGGCGAACTCGTCGACCTTGCGCTTGCGCCACTGCGAGGTACGGGTGTTCACCAGGGCCCGGCGTACGTACCCGTCGAGCGCCCGGTGGTCCTCGATCCGCTCCCATGCGACATACGTCTTGGTCAGCGCGGTCTGCAGCAGATCCTCGGCATCGCTCGGGTTCGCGGTGAGCGAGCGGGCGGTGCGCAGCAGCACGGGTCCCCGCGCCCGTACGTACGACGAGAACGACGGGTACGGAGCGTGCGCAGCACGCCCCCCGTGGGATCCGTGCGAACCGTGCGACGCATGCTGCGTGGGCGTCGCCGTCGAGGCGTGCGGCGCATGTCCGGTGGCGGCAGCGGCTCCCCTGGAGGCGCCCGTGCAGACTGGCGTGGTCATGGGTCCACGCTAGGAGCGCGTACTACCCGGGGGATCGGCCCCAGGTCCCGAAGCCGCCTCCGCCTCAGGTTGTAGGGGCGGGGCCGGGCCCACCTCCTGAAGGAGTAGGGCCCGTCATCACGGGTCAGGGTCGCCCGGAGGAAACCCCCCGTCAGCCGCTCGCGGCCGCCGCCGCGCGAGCACCGCGCTCCGCGTCCCGCGGAACGCGAACGGCCCGCGCGAGAACGCTCCTCGCGCGGGCCGCCGTTCGCTCCGCCGTGCCCCGGCCCCCCGACCGGTCACGGACGGCCCGGACTCACCAGAAGTTGACGAAGTTCACCGCGATGGTCCGGGTGGACTGGTCGATCGCGGCGAAGGCCGGACCGGTCACCTGGGCCGAGTTGTTCTGGTTCGACGCTCCGGGGCCGGTGGCCTGCTGCTGAGTCGTGGATGAATTGCCGGAGTTGTTCCCACCGACTCCGGCGCTGCCGATCGTCGCCACCCCCGCGTTCGATCCGTCGCTCGCGAACGAGCCGTTGTCGGCCTGGGCCGCGCCGCTGAAGAGAGTGACGGCGAGAGGCAGTGCGGCAACAGCGGCGAGGGCACGAGCGGTACGGATGCTTGCCATGTCAATTCCTCCAGGAACCGGAAGTACGGCTTGTTCCGGAGCAGTTGGCCGACCGCCCCGGTGCTGGTCACGACGTCGCGAGACCAAAGCTGCCCGCCGGACCCCGTATGAATCACCCAGGACCCCTGATTCCCCCGCAGGAATGAGGAACACCGGATAAACACCCCACCTGCCCCGAAGTCCCGGCTCACCCGCCCCGCACGCGGCCGCACACCCCGGATCCCGCGCGGCCCGGGAGGAGAAGCGTTCCGGCACACTCCGCGCCCGGCCACCCCGACGACCCCATCCGGCCGCGCCTCGGTGCCGGTACGCCCCGCCCCCTTTCCTTTACCGAACATGTGTACGAAAATGGAGCATGGCCATCACCGACCGGCAGACCGCCACCCTGGCCCTGGCCCACGCACTCTCCGCCGCCGAGCACGGGCTCCCCGTCATTCCGCTGTCCGCCACCAAACTTCCCGCCCTGCGCTCCCCTCATCGCGACGAGGGCCGACCGGTCAGCTGCCGGGGCGCCTGCGGCCTCCCCGGGCACGGCGTCCACGACGCCACCACGAACCCCGCCGCCGTGCGCGCCCTCTTCGCCGCCGCGCCCTGGGCCACCGGCTACGGCATCGCCTGCGGCCGCGCCCCGCACCACCTCATCGGCGTCGACCTCGACATCGACGCCACCGGCCGGAGCGACTCCGCGGCGGCCCTGCAACAGCTGGCGCTGCACCACTTGTTCACCATCCCGCCGACCGTCACGGTCATCACACCCAGCGGCGGCCGCCACATCTGGCTGACCGGGCCGCCCGGCGTGGCCGTACCGAACTCCGCCGGCCGCCTCGCCCCCGGCATCGACATCCGTGGCGCCGGCGGCTACCTGGTCGGCCCCGGCTCGGTCACCACCCGTGGCGCCTACCGGCTCGCCCCCGGCGCCGCGGACCTTCTCCCGGCCCCCTGCCCCCGTGCGCTCCTCCGCCTGCTCGCACCGCCCGCACGCCCTCACCGCCCGCCGGGCCGGCCCGACCAAGGCCGCGGGCTCGTGCGGTTCGTCCTCGCGGCGCGCGAGGGCCAGCGCAACACCCGCCTTTTCTGGGCCGCTTGCCGTGCCTACGAACACGGCTTCGGCGACGCCCTCGCAGCCACCCTGACGAGGGCGGCCGTCCGCACCGGGCTCACCGAGCAGGAGGCCCGGGCCACCATCGCCTCGGCCGCCCGCCTCACGTCCGGCCGTCCCCCGGGCCCGGAGAACGCCGCCGGACCGTCCGCCTGAACCGGCCATCGGCCGGAACCCCGCAGCTGCCACTTCAGCCTTCGCCGCGCAAGACGCTCTGCCCCAAGCCCTGACCCACCGGCAACCCCAGGCCGCGCCCGCGCGTGGCGGTGCTGTGCGGCCATGCGACCGGTGGAGACTCCTCAGCAAGGAAGACGCGGCATCGCCACTCGCCGAGGCACCGAACTCCGAGTCGGGATGAGACGGGGTGCATGCAGAAAGGGGTGTCACTCCGGAGAGTGACACCCCTTCTGACCTGCAAGCTTCTGACCTGCTGCGGTGGGTGTGGGATTTGAACCCACGGTGACATCGCTGCCACGACGGTTTTCAAGACCGTTCCCTTAGGCCGCTCGGGCAACCCACCCTCGCTCCGTCACACCTGCCGAGGAGCGGGCTACAGCCTACCGGGTGAGTGCTTCCTGCGGGTATCGCCGGCCGGGGAAGACCGCCGGACCGCCTCCGGGGCGACCCGGGCGGTCCGTCCCGCGTCATCGGCCACGGACCGGTGGCGACGCGGGACGGTCCGGTCGGTCAGCTGTCGCCCTCGCGCTGTCCCAGCGTCACTTCGGCGGTGCGCACCTTGCCGTCGCGCTTGTAGGTCAACGTCACCTTGTCGCCCGGCTTGTGGGTCCAGATCTGGCCGATCAGGGTCGGCCCGCTGTCGATCACCTGGTCGTTGAACTTCGTGATGACGTCGCCCCCCTTGAGACCGGCCTTGGCGGCCGGGCCGTCCGGCGAGACGGCCGGGGTGCCGCCCGAGCCCTGGTCCGAGATGACGGCGCCGCCGGTCTTCTCGTCCATCGTGACCGTGGCACCGATCACCGGGTAGACCGGCTGACCGGTCTTGATCAGCTGCTGAGCAACGTTCTTCGCCTGGTTGATCGGGATCGCGAAGCCGAGGCCGATGGAACCCGCCTGGGACTGGCCGCTGCTGCCGGTCGACTGGATCGCGGAGTTGATGCCGATGACGGCGCCGCGCGCGTCGAGAAGCGGACCGCCGGAGTTGCCCGGGTTGATCGAGGCGTCGGTCTGCAGCGCGCTCATGTACGAGTTGCTGCTGCCGGAACCGTCACCGGAGGCGACCGGGCGGTTCTTCGCGCTGATGATCCCTGTCGTGACCGTGTTGGACAGACCGAACGGCGCGCCGATGGCGATCGTCGAGTCACCGACCGCGACCTGGTCCGAGTTGCCGAGGGCGAGCGGGGTCAGACCCGACGGCGCCTTCTTCAGCTTCAGTACGGCGACGTCGTAGCCCTCGGCGCGACCGACCACCTCGGCGTCGTACTTCTTGCCGTTGGAGAAGGTCGCCGTGAGCTGTCCGCTGCTCGCCGCGGAGGCGACCACATGGTTGTTCGTGAGGATGTGGCCCTCCTTGTCGTACACGAAGCCCGTACCCGTGCCGCCCTCGCCGTCACCGCTCTGCGCGTCGATGGTGACCACGCTGGGCAGCGCGCCGGCCGCGACGCCCGCGACCGTCCCGGGATCACGCTTGAGGGCCTGCGGGTTGGACGACGCGGCGACGGTGGTCGAGCCGGAGGAGTTGCTGTCGCTCCGGTCGGCCGCCCAGTAGCCCAGGGCGCCGCCGATACCGCCCGCGACGAGAGCGGCCACGGCCACCGCCGCCACCAGGCCGGTGGCGCGACGCTTGCGCGGGGCGTCGGGCGTCTGCAGCTGGCCGGGCGCGCCCCACACGGGACCGCCGTCGCCGCCGGCGCCGCCGTGCGCGTACGCGGGAACGGCGGGCGGGGGCGGCGGCCAGGCGCCGGCGGGCTGGGGCGCGACCGGAGGGGCGCCGGGAACCGTGGCCATGGGGGTCGTCGAGGCCGCCGGGTTCTCCGCGGACGGGACCGGCGGCGTGTGCGGCGGGGCGGGGGAGTGCGGCGGCTGCGGCGGCGGCCAGTCGTTCGAGCGCTGGGCCTGCGTCGCCGTCGCGTCCGACGAGTCCGTCCCGGCGGGCGCCTGCGGGGACGCCGGCGTGCCCTCAGGAGCAGCGGCCGGCACGGGAGGTGCGGACGGAACGGCCGGAGCCGCGTTGCCCTCGTTGCCCTCGTTCTCTGTGCTCACAGCTCTTTACTCCTCGGTTCCTCATCAGTTTCGGCAAGAGATCCGCTGCGTACGTGTCTGGAGTCAGCTTTTACCATGACCCGTCAGGCCACTGTAAGCAGGACCTGTGCGTCCGCACACCAATCTTTATATCCGGCAAAACGGTCCCACATCGCGAGGTGCGCACAGCCGTCGCCCCGCGGTGGCACCATGACGCGGTGACCCTTGCACGGCAGCAAACCCTGCACCATCCCATCCAGGTCATCGCGCACCGCGGGGCCTCCGACGACGCACCCGAGCACACCCTGGCCGCCTACCGGAAGGCCATCGAGGACGGGGCGGACGCCCTGGAGTGCGACGTACGGCTCACCGCCGACGGCCATCTCGTCTGCGTGCACGACCGCCGGGTGAACCGTACGTCCAACGGACGCGGCGCGGTCTCCGCCCTGGAGCTCTCCGAGCTCGCCGCCCTGGACTTCGGCTCCTGGAAGGACCGCGAGGAATCCCCGGAATGGGACCCGGTGCCGGGCGAGCTCACCTCCGTACTCACCCTGGAACGCCTGCTCGAACTGGTCGTCGAGACACGGGCCGCCGGGCGCCCCCTCCAGCTGGCCATCGAGACCAAGCACCCGACGCGCTGGGCCGGCCAGGTGGAGGAGCGGCTGCTGCACATGCTGAAGCAGTTCGGACTCGACGCGCCACCGGCCGACGGGCCCTCACCGGTGCGCATCATGAGCTTCTCGGCGCGTTCGCTGCACCGCATCCAGGTGGCCTCACCCACCCTGCCCACCGTCTACCTGATGCAGTTCGTCTCGCCGCGACTGCGTGACGGGCGGCTGCCGGCGGGTGCCCGGATCGCCGGCCCGGGCCTGCGGATCGTACGCAGTCACCCCGGATACATCGAGCGGCTGCACCGCGCGGGGCACCGCGTGCACGTCTGGACGGTCAACGAGCCGGAGGACGTCGAGCTCTGCACCCGGCTCGGCGTCGAGGCGATCATCACGAACCGCCCAAAACAGGTTCTGTCCCAACTGGGTCGCCTTTAACACCGTTACGGGGAGTACACCGGCGCATTCGGCCAGTATTCGATCGTTACGAGTGCGTCACCGACAGGCGGTTGGCCGGTTTCCGGTCCAGTCCAGGGGGGCATCCACTCCGTGGCGTGGGGCAAAGGAGGTCTCGGGGGTGGCGTTGGTGGTGGCACAGGAAGTGCCCACGTCGTCGAGCATGGCCGTACCCCATGGCCCTGCGGGCGTGGGCCAGGCACGGCACCGGATGCGCGAGCAGTTGCGCAGCTACGGGATGTCGGATTCGGTCGTCGACGATGCTGTATTGATCCTTTCCGAACTTCTCAGCAATGCCTGCCGGCACGGCAGGCCGCTGGGACTGCACGCGGATGTGGGTGACGGCGACGTCCGCGCCGCATGGCGCGTCGACAGAAGAGGCGGACTGACCGTCGAAGTGACGGACGGAGGCGGCCCGACCAGACCGGTTCCGGCCACGCCTTCGGTGACGGCGCGCGGCGGACGCGGGCTCAACATCATCAGTGCGCTCGCCGAGGAGTGGGGCGTACGCGACAGCTCCTCCGGTGAGGTCACCGTGTGGGTGGTCGTCAGCGAGGGGCAGGGAAACGGCCGGATGCCGGGGCTCGACGGGCTGGACTTCGCCGACGCCTTCGACGACATGAGCTGATTCCGGCGCACCGGTTGCGCGTCGCGCGGGACCGGTGCGGGGGCGGGGCGGGCAGCCGCACCCCCGGGCGTACGGACCGGCAGCCCGTCCGGCGGACGGGCTACGAACATACCTGCGTACGGACCGGCGTTCCGGCGTACGCGCCGCAGGCGCCCGGGCGTCTGTGCCCCGCACGCGACACGGGCGGCTAGGCTCGCGGCCCAGACCGCACTGTCGCAATCGGGAGAAAGCCCACCATGGCGAAGAAGCGCCCTCAGACCAAGGCCGGGAAGCAGCAACTCAAGGACGGCGAGATCCCGGTGGTCGGGGCTCGCGAACCCTGCCCGTGCGGTTCGGGCCGCCGCTACAAGGCGTGTCACGGACGCGCCGCCGCCCATGCCGTGACCGAGCTGGTCCACCGTCCCTTCGAGGGACTCGCGGGCGAGTGCGACTGGGTCGCCCTGCGCGAGCTGGTGCCGGCCGCCACCGTCGAGCTGACACTCAAGGGCGGGCTGCCCGAGGGCGTGCCGTCCGTGACGCTCGCGACCGTCCTGCCGATGGCGTGGCCGGCGCTGCGCCGTGACGACGGTTCCGTCCTGCTCGCGCTGCAGAACGACACCTCGTCCGGTGACCTCAGCCGCGACCTCGCGGACACCCTGCAGCGCGCGCTGGCCGCCGAGCCCGGCTCACCCGTCGCGGCCCGGCGTGTACCGGCCGACGGGCCGCGCCTGCAGGACGTCCTCGACCCGGAAGCGGCGTTCGAACCGGCCGTCCACTCCGGCTTCGAGTTCTGGGTCCCGGACGCGGAGAACGCCACGCCCGAGGTGTCCGCGTCCCTGGAACGTGCCAACGAGGCGGCGATCCCGACCGTCCTGCTCTCCGGGGTGGACGCCGCGTACTGGTGCGAGACCCCGGAGAAGAACCACCTGCGGTGGGTCATGCCGCACGCCGAGGAGCAGCTGCTCGACGCCCTCGCCCGGCTGCACGCCGCAGGCACCTCCTCGCTCGGCGAGGGGACGCGGCTGGTCGGCTCCTTCCGCGCGCACGGCCTGATGGTCCCGGTCTGGGACCTGCCGAGCGCGATGGGGGCCGAGGAGTGCGAGAAGCCCGCGGCCGAGCTCGCCGAGCGGCTGGCGAAGGCGCTCGCCTCGGACGCCCCGCTCACCTCCGAGGAGCGCCGGGCCCGTGGCGGGCTCACCAACCGCCAGGTGACCCTCAGCTGACCGTGAGGACAGGACGGGACCCGCGGGCGGCGACCCGGTGACTCGCATCACAACTTGCCGTACCCGCAGGTAAATCGCTGTCCGAATAAGAGAGATCGAATTTGCGAACGGCAGATCTCTTGTTACGGTTCTGGAAGCCCGGTCGCTGGTGCATCCCCCGTCGCCAGCGACCGGGCATTCTCATGCCCGGAGCCGTCCCGTGCAGGGCGCACCGGAGCGGCCGGGACGACGCGCGGCGCCGCCGTCAGCGCGATGCGGGCCACGCCCGATGCGAACCGGCTCTCAGCAGCAGCGGAGCTTCCTCGACCGGCCCCCGACCGGCGTACTCGGCCACCGCCGTGTACGCGTCGACGTCGGCGAGCGACGGATGGCGAGGCGTCTCACAGAGACCCGGCTCATCCTGTGCCCCCACGGTGCAGCGCACTTCGACGGTCCTGCCGCCGGGCTCCATCAGCGTGAGCACGGACCGTAGTTCGCTCCCCGTCGTGTTGCGGTAGTAGCTGCGCGACCAGGTGTCCCGACCGTCGGTCATGACGCAGGTCTGTGCCTCGACACCCGCGGGGGACGTCAGTTCGGGCCCGCACCGGGCGACGGTCCGACGACCGGGACCGGCGGCCCCGGTTACGGCGGAACCACCGTCACCAGCCCCCTCGCCGTCGGGCCCGTCGGCACCGGCCGCCCCGCCGGACCGATCGGTACCGGACGGAAGTCCGTCCCCGGAACCCGCCTCCGACGGCGTCGGCGACGCCGTCACCGGGGTCCGCCCCCGGCCTCTTCCCGAAGGCCCGCCGAAATGCGCTCCGGCGTATGTCTTTGCACGGGCGGCCTTTGCATTACGGGGTAGGTGATCGGGGGCACCGGCGGGTGCGGCCGAAGCGGCGATCGGAAGCACGACGGCGGACACCGCCATACCCGTCATGGCGATCACGCGGAGATTCACGGTGGCCCCACCTGACGACTGCACGGGAATTACTGACGGAGCGCCGAAGATATCGGTGGAATGCGAGCGCCCGGGTGGAGTACGCCGTTCAACGCGGAAACCCGGACCGGCTCACACCCGAACGAGTGAGCCCGGACCGGTGACTGTGCCCCGGCGCCGGGCCGGGGCCGCACCGGACCGACGGCCCGCCCGTCAGAACGCGAGCCGGCTGCCGCCGTCCGGCGCACTGGTGCTCGCCGTGACCAGCGCGTCCAGGACCGCCTCCACACCCGGCAGCCAGGGCGCCGCAGGGCCGGGCAGCGGAGACCGTTCCCACCGCACCTGCCCGGCACCCACCCCGGACGGAGGCAGCACGAGATAGCCGCCCTCCCCGTGGAAGCGCAGTGAACTGGGCACCCAGTCCTTGGCGTGCAGCAGCTCACCGAGCTGTTCGAGGGTGTACGGGGCGACCAGCAGCGACCATCGCGTCGGCGTCGCCACCACCGGCCCCAGCCGCACACCCATGCGGTCGAGCTCGGTGAGCGCACGGGCGCCCGCCACGGCCGGAAGGCTCAGCGCGCACGGGGCGCGGCCGCCGGTGGCCAGCATGATCGGCGCGGTCGGCCGGTTGGTCCACCACCAGCCCACCATGCGCTCGTCGGTGGTCGCCGCCAGGAGACCGGGATCGAAGGGATGTGCGCCGGGTACGGCGCACTCGGGATCGGGACAGGCGCAGCCACGACCGCGGTCACCGCGACCGCCTGCTGCACTCAGCCCCACTCCGGGGAGCACGGGCCACTGCCATGCGGTGGCGCAGGTCAGGGCCGCTACGAGCTGGGCGGGCCGTTCCTTGCGCCGGAGCCGGAGCCTGCGTCGCCTTCCGAGGATCTCGCGCATGAGCGCTCGTTCCTTTCCGTTGAACGCCGAGGGCCACATCACACCACGCGTGCGTCACACCACGTGCGTGTTACTTCACCGTGCGTACAAGCTCTCTAAATCTGCGGTACGGGTACCCCGTCGGTACCGAGCGTGAGCCGAGTCGAGCCGAGCCAGGTCCAGCCACAGTCATGGCGAGGAGCAGCGCGCGTCGCGCCTGTCGCCCCATGGTGCACAACCCCGCCACTCGGGGGTGGGGCGCGGTCGTCGTAGTGAGGACGTCCCGGCTCGCCGCCGGGTTCCGGGACGGCCTGAACCGTCGCCGATCCTTCACCGATTACGTACCCCACAGGCCGTCAATGACGCTCCCGCGGGGACTTCAACCCCGAGGGCGCACCGTGTCGAGCCGGACCCAGTCGACCGCAATTGGCCGCCATAGGGTGCAATTTTTAGCCAACTTACTGGTCACATGGACACCACGAATCCCGCAGGGACAATGCTGGACATCGCCTTACTTGTGCGTGTACATGTGGATGCACTGATAGCGGCGCAGAATGGCATGAGGGTTTGCGATGCTATTCGACGAAACGCCCTGGTCGGAAAGCCGGTTGCCATGAGCGCCCCTCACCTGCCGAAAGTGGCTGGAATCCATCCCTCAGTTCCTGTTTCGACGCACACTGCCGGGCCGCTGGCCGAAGTGCCCGCCGCCCCGGGATCCTTCCTCCAGGACCGCCTGGCCGGCTGGGTGTCCGATCTGACCACGCTCCACGAACTCACCGAACGACTGGCCGGAACCAGCACGCTCGACGACGCGCTGCACGAGTTCCTGAGTGCCGGCGCGGCCCTGGTCGGTGCCCGCCGCGGACTGATCGTCTTCGAACCCTCCGACCGTCGCGGCCCGGTCTCCACCATCGGACTGGGCCTCGCCCATGCCGAGCTCGGACACATCGAGACACTGCCGCGCAGCGCCACCTCGTTCGGCCGGATCCTGGAAGGACTCCCGGCCACCGAAACGCCGCTGACCAGCCCCGATCTGCTCGGCGACACGGGCGTCGACCCCCGCCACCGCGAGGTCGCCGCCCGGCTCGGCTACGCCGCCAGCTATGCCCTGCCGATCACCGCCGGCTCCACCGGCAGGCTCGGCGCGGCCGTCTGGCTCTACGACGAGCCCGCCGAGCCCGTGGAACGCCAGCGCCATCTCGTCGGCCTGTACGCCGGCTACGCGAGTGACCATCTGGCCCGGCTGCTGGAGCTGGAACGCGCCAGGGCCGACATCGCCACCCTCACGGAGGAGCTGCTGCCCAGCCGACTGCCCCGGGTCGCCGGCGTACAACTGGCCGCACGGCACCGCCCCGCACCGCACGGCGGCGGTGACTGGTACGACGCGCTGGCCCTGCCGGAGGGCACGCTCGGCCTCGCCGTCGGTTCGGTGAGCGGCTCCGGGCCCGGCGCCCTGGCCGCCATGGGCCGGCTGCGCGCGAGTCTCCGGGCGTACGCGGTGATGGAGGGCGAGGATCCGGTCGCCGTCCTCTCCGACCTGGAGCTGCTGCTCCGGCTGACCGAACCCGCCCGGTCGGCCACCGCGCTCTTCGCCTACTGCGAGCCGGCGCGCCGCAAGATCCTGCTGGCCGGCGCCGGGCACACCCCGCCGCTGGTGATCGGGGACCGGCGCACCGAGTTCGTCGAGACGTCGCTGTCGGCGCCGTTGGGCATGCTCGCCTGCTGGGAGGCGCCGAGCGTGGAGATCGCACCCGCGTCCGGCGAAACCGTACTGCTCTACACCGACGGGCTGCTGCGCCGCACCGGCGACTCGATGGACCGGGCGTTCGCACGGCTGCACTCGGCGGCCGCGAGTGTGCCGAAGGCGCTGCGCCACGACGCCGGGGCCGTCGCCGACCACGTACTGCGGACCGTTCTGCCGGACGGACGGGACCGGGCCGACGGCACGGAGGACGTCGTCGTCCTGGCCGCACGCTTCGACTGACGCCCGATGGGGCCGGGCGCCGTCCCGGCCCGGTGAGCACACGCCGGGCGGCGATCCGGCCGTGTTCCGTGACCGCCTCCGGGCCGCGTGGTCCGGCCGGCCCGTGTAACAGGCCCTTCGACCCTGGGCCCCCTTCCGTACGCCCGTACGATGGACGGGGTCCAATGTCGTATCAAGGAGAGTCACGTCGTGTCTGAGGAGCTCACCCCGGAGAACCCGGAGACCGAAGAAGCAGAGACGGTCAAGCAGCGGAAGAACGGCCTGTACCCGGGCGTCTCCGATGAGCTCGCCGCCAGCATGAAGTCGGGTTGGGCCGACACCGAGCTGCACGGCCTCGAGCCGATCGCGCAGGCGGGGCACACCGCCGACCGCCGCGCCGCAATGTCCGCACGTTTCCCCGGCGAGCGCCTGGTCGTTCCCGCCGGCAGGCTGAAGACCCGCTCGAACGACACCGAGTACGCCTTCCGCGCGTCGACCGAGTACGCGTACCTCACCGGTGACCAGACCCAGGACGGCGTGCTCGTCCTGGAGCCGAAGGGCGACGGCCACGAGGCGACGGTCTACCTGCTGCCGCGCTCCAACCGCGAGAACGGCGAGTTCTGGCTCGACGGCCAGGGCGAACTCTGGGTCGGCCGCCGCCACTCCCTCGCCGAGGCCGAGCAGCTGCTGGGCATCCCGGCGAAGGACGTACGTGAGCTCCCGGCCGCGCTGGCCGAGGCCACCGGACCGGTCCGCAACGTCCGCGGCCACGACGCGGGCATCGACGCCGCGCTCACCGACAAGGTCACCGCGGAGCGCGACGAGGAACTGCGGGTCCACCTCTCCGAGGCGCGGCTGGTCAAGGACGCCTTCGAGACGGCCGAACTGCAGAAGGCCTGCGACGCCACGGCGCGCGGCTTCGAGGACGTCGTGAAGGTCCTCGACAAGGCCGAGGCGACGAGCGAGCGCTACATCGAGGGAACGTTCTTCCTGCGCGCCCGCGTCGAGGGCAACGACATCGGCTACGGCTCGATCTGCGCCGCCGGTCCGCACGCCACCACCCTGCACTGGGTGCGCAACGACGGCGCCGTCCGCTCCGGCGAGCTGCTGCTCCTCGACGCCGGTGTGGAGACCAACGACCTCTACACCGCCGATGTGACCCGGACCCTTCCCATCAACGGCACGTTCACGCCGCTGCAGCGGAAGATCTACGACGCGGTGTACGAGGCCCAGGAGGCGGGCATCGCCGCCGTCAGGCCGGGCGCCGCCTTCCGCGACTTCCACGACGCCGCGCAGCGCGTGCTCGCCGAGAAGCTCGTCGAGTGGGGCCTGCTCGGCGACCTCTCCGTCGAGAAGGTCCTCGAGCTGGGTCTCCAGCGCCGCTGGACCCTGCACGGCACGGGCCACATGCTCGGCATGGACGTCCACGACTGCGCCACCGCGCGCACCGACACGTACGTCAACGGGACGCTGGAGGCCGGCATGTGCCTCACCGTCGAGCCGGGCCTGTACTTCCAGGCCGACGATCTGACCGTGCCGGAGGAGTACCGCGGCATCGGCGTCCGGATCGAGGACGACATCCTCGTCACCGAGGACGGCAGCCGGAACCTCTCCGACAAGCTGCCGCGCCGGTCCGACGAGGTCGAGGCCTGGATGGCTCAGCTCAAGGGCTGATCACCGGCAGATCCGCACCGCGCCGGAGGGCGCCCCGCTCAGGACACCATGAGCAGGGCGCCCTCCCGCCATTTCAGGACCTTGTCGAAGCTCACCACCGCACCGCGGCCGGGGCGGTTGCCGAAGTGGACGTGGTCGGCGAGCTGCTCGATCAGACAGAGCCCCCGGCCGTCCTCGGCGCTGAGCGACGGAAGTTGCGGCTGTGGCTGCCCCGCCGCGCCGAGCTCGCACAGGGCGGGAAACCCGGGCCCCGCGTCGGCGACCTCGATCCGGCATCGCTCGCCGTCCAGATACGCGGTGACCCGGTACTGCCCGGAGGCCGTAGCGGGCTGCTCGCCCCACGCGTCCCACGTATCCCAGGGGTCCCCTGGGGCATCGAGGTCGTCGTCCCTGCGGCCCCCGCCGTGCTCCACGGCGTTCGCACAGGCTTCGCTGAGCGCGACCGACAGGTCGAAGGAGACGTCCGGATCCACGCCCGCGGTCTCCATGGTGCCGAGCAGGAAGCGACGGGCGAGCGGGACGCTCGCAGCTTCGCGCCGCAAATGGAGTGACCACCAGATGCTCATGCTCCAGCCTCCTGGCTGCGGCTCGACATACCGATACGTATTGCCGCACAGGGCGGTTCGTAAGCACAGACCGGATGTGAGACCGCTCATTCGGCGGATACCCGCACTCCGTGCACCTGTGTATGACAGGTCCGGCACAGCGGACCCACCGCACAGCCAATCGGACGGAAGGTGACCTTCCGGACCTGCCGCACGGAGACCGGGGGCGCAGTGCGATGATGACCCGGCCATGTCTACGCCTGTCGCACGCGCCGGAGCCGGTCTGCGGCTCCTGAGGGCCGCGGTGTTCACCGCGGCCTGTGTCGCGCTGTCCGCGGCAGGGCACGCACTGGCCACCTGTGCGACCGTCCCCCGGTGGACGCTGCTCGCAGGCTTCCTCGGGGTCTTCGCGGTGGTGGCGCCGCTCGCCGGACGCGAGCGTTCCCTGCCGTCCATCGCCACCGCCCTGGCCGGCGGGCAGATCGCGCTGCACACCCTCTTCGGTCTGAGCACGCACCTCGCGTCCGGCACCGCCGCGAGCACCGCGGCGGGCGACGGCCCGCTGATCCGGTTCGCGGCAAGCCTCGTCTGCGGCGCGGGACCGGCGCAGCTGAACGCCGCCGACGCCCACCGCATCGTCACCGCGGCGGGCATCGATCCGGCGACGGTGGCGGGCCAGGGCCATCAGCACATGGCCGCGGCCACCGACCCGGCCGCCCTCGCCCAACTGCTTCCGGGGCTGCTGCCCGGCCTGCCGATGCTGCTCGGTCACCTGCTGGCCGCGCTCACCGCGGGCTGGCTCCTGCGGCACGGCGAGATCGCCCTGTTCCGGCTGGCCAGGCTCTCCGCGCACGGCGCCCAGCACCTCGCGGCCGGAGCCCGGCTGCGCGCGCTGCGGGCCGCGCTCGTTCTCGTACGGGCCCTGCGCGCCGGTCTCCACGGCGAACCGGCGGCCGGGCCGCGGCTCCCCCGTACCGCGGCAGACGCACCGGCACCGGCCACCGGCGATCCACTGCAGCATCTGGTGATCAGGCGCGGGCCTCCGTCCGTATTCACCCTCGCAGCCTGACGCGACACCCTCCGCCCGTTGCACGCTCGGACCGTTCCGCAGGCACCACCCCGTCGCACGCCCGGTGGTGCCCGCCCGGCCCGGCACACGCACGCCGCACGTGAGGAAGAGGTGTCGCGATGCCGTCGCGCACCCGCGCGACGGGCCACCACCCTTCCCACCTGCTCAGTGGAGTGATTCCTGCCATGAACGTTTCCCGCATCGCTCTCGCCGGCGGCGTCGCCGCGTCCACCGTGCTGATCCTCGCCGGTACGGCCTCCGCGCACGTCAGCGTGCAGCCGCAGGGTGAGGCCGCCAAGGGCGGTTACGCCACCATCAACTTCAAGGTCCCCAACGAGCGTGACGACGCCTCGACGACCAAGCTCGAAGTCAACTTCCCGACCGACCACCCGCTGGCCTCCGTCATGCCCCAGGCGGTCCCCGGCTGGAAGATCGCCGTCACCAGGAGCAAGCTCGCCAAGCCGCTGACCATGCACGGCCAGAAGATCGACGAGGCCGTCTCGAAGGTGACCTGGACCGCCGAGGGCGGCAAGGACGACCTCGGTATCGCCCCGGGCCGGTTCCAGCAGTTCCCGCTCTCCGTCGGCCAGCTCCCCGAGGACACCGACCAGCTGGTCTTCAAGGCCATCCAGACGTACGACAACAAGGAAGTCGTCCGCTGGATCGAGGAGCAGAAGGACGGCGCCGCGGAGCCCGAGACCCCCGCGCCGGTACTCAAGCTGACCGCCGCGACCACCGACGAGCACGGCGCCGCCGACGACAAGAGCGGCGTGGCCGGTGCCGACGCGGCGAAGGACAACCACACGGAAACGTCCGCCGCGTCCGCCTCCGCCGACTCCTCCAGCGACACCACCGCCCGTGTCCTCGGCATCGTCGGCATCGTCATCGGCGCCGCGGGGGTGGCTTTCGGCGTGCTCTCCGGCCGCCGCCGCACCGCCTGACACACCAGCCCCATCGTTTTCACCGACCCACCAGGAATCAGCGATACATGCGTAAGAAGACAGTGCTGGCCGCGGCGTTCGTCGCCGCGGCCGCACTCACCCTGACGGCCTGCGGCAGCGGCGACGACAGCGCACAGAAGCCCCTCGCCGAGGTGTCCGCCGAGACGAAGACCCAGGCCGCGACGGTGCTCGACCAGCCGTTCACCAAACCGGACCTCGTGCTGACCGACACCCACGGCAAGAAGTACGACCTCCGCAAGGAGACCGAGGGCAAGCCGACGCTCATCTACTTCGGCTACACCAACTGCCCCGACGTGTGCCCACTGATCATGAGCAACATCGCCGTCGCCAAGAAGTCCCTGTCCAAGACCGACCAGGACAAGCTGCGGGTCGTCTTCGTCACCACCGACCCCGAGCGGGACACCCCCGCCTCGCTGGGCAGCTGGCTGCGGGCCCAGGACGCCTCCTTCATCGGCCTCACCGGCGACTTCACGGCCATCCAGGCCGGCGCCCGCCAGATCGGCATCGGTATCGACCCGCCGAAGAAGGAGAAGGACGGCACCGTCATCTCGATGCACGGCTCGCAGGTCATCGCGTTCTCCCCGAAGACCGACAAGGGGTACGTGCTGTACAGCGAGGACACCACGCCCGACGACTACGCCAAGGACCTCCCCAAGATCGCCAAGGGGGAGACTCCGTGAACCGCCGTACCCTCCTCGCCGGCGTCCTCGCCCTCTCCACCGGGCTGACGCTGGCGGGGTGCTCCTCGGACGGCGGACCCGAGCTGAAGGTGACCGGCGCGTTCATGCCGCAGCCCGTCAACGACATGGCGGCGGGCTTCCTCGTCGTGCGGAACAGCGGCGGCAGCTCCGACCGGCTCACCTCGGTCACCAGCCCGCTCTCCGACAACATCACGATCCACGAGACGACGAACCAGACGATGCGCATGGTGACGTCCTTCGAGGTGCCCGCGGGCGGCGAGCTGGACCTGGAACGCGGCGGCAACCACATCATGTTCATGAAGCTCAAGCAGCAGCCCAGACAGGGCCAGAAGGTGTCCGTGGAGCTGCACTTCGAGAAGGCCGACCCCATCAAGGTCGACCTTCCCGTGAAGGAGACCACCCACAACCCGAAGCAGCAGTGAGGGACTGACACACCATGACAGCCACCGCCCCGCCCTTCGGGCCCTCCCCGTCCCCGACCCGCCGGCCGTTCGCCGCGGCCGCGCTCCTCGCCGCGCTCATCACCGCGGTGGCCGGCCTGCTGCTGGGCGGTGCGGCGCCCGCATCCGCGCACGCCGCGCTGACCGGGAGCGATCCGCAGGACGGGGCGGTGGTCGCCTCCGCACCCAAGGAGGTCACGCTCACCTTCTCCGAACAGGTCGCCGTGGGCGCCGGTTCGATCCGGGTCCTGGACCCCGGCGGCAAGCGCGCCGACACCGGCGCGGCCCCCCGCGATCTGCGGAGCGGCTCCACCGCGAAGTACGGCGTCGCGCTCCACTCCGGGCTCCCGGACGGCACCTACACGGTTGCCTGGCAGGCCGTGTCCGCGGACAGCCACCCGGTCTCCGGCGCCTTCACCTTCTCCATCGGTGCCCCGTCCAAGACCACGGTCGCCCTTCCGACGGACCAGGCCGGCGGCGGCCTGGTGGGCACGCTCTACGGCATCGCGCGGTACGCCGCGTACGCCGGATTCATCCTGCTCGCCGGCGGCGCCGCCTTCATCCTGGCCTGCTGGCAGCGTGGGGCGGGCGCACGCCCGTTGCAGCGCCTGGTCGTACGCGGCTGGCTGACCCTCACCGCGGCCACCCTCGCCATGCTGCTGCTGCGGAATCCGTACACCGGCTCCGGGAAACTCGCCGACGCCTTCGACCTCGACGGCCTGAAAGCCGTGCTCGAGACCAAGCCCGGGGCCGCACTCGTCTCCCGGCTGCTGCTGCTCGGCGCCTCCGCACTCTTCATCGCCGTGCTGTTCGGGGCGTACGCGAAACGTGAGGACGAACAGGAGAAGAAGGACCTCACCTTCGGGCTCGCCGTCGGCGGCACGGTCGTCGCCGCCGGCATCGCCGGGACCTGGGCCCTGGCCGAGCACGCCTCGACCGGACTCCAGCCCGGAATCGCGATGCCCGTGGACGTCCTGCACCTGCTGGCCGTCGCCGCCTGGCTGGGCGGACTCGCGGCGCTCCTGGTCGCGCTGTACCGGACCCCGGACATCGGCGTCACCGCCGTACGGCGCTTCTCCCGCATCGCGTTCGGCAGCGTGCTCGTCCTCACCGCGACGGGGATCTACCAGTCCTGGCGCCAGGTCGGCTCCTGGTCCGCGCTCACCGGCACCCGGTACGGGCAGCTGCTGCTCGTGAAGGTGGGCCTCGTCGCGGTGCTGGTCGGGATCGCCTGGATCTCACGACGCTGGACCGCCCGGCTGACCGCGGGGACGACGGCCGCCGTCGAGGCGCCGGCCGAGGCCGCCACGGAGGACGACTCCACCGGCCCGGACGGCTCCCCGGCGGAGGACGCCGGGCCGGAGACGGACGCCGGGCCCGAGGACCCCGCGCGAGCCTCCCAACTGGCCCGGCAGAAGGCCGCCGTGGCCACTGCCACCAAGAAGCGGATCCGCGATGCGGACCCCGACCGGTCCGGGCTCCGGCGCTCCGTACTCGCGGAGGTCGGCGTCGCGGTGGCGCTGCTGGCGGTGACGACCGTACTGACCTCGACCGAGCCGGGACGTACCGAGGAGGAAGCGGCACGCGCCTCGACCGCCGCGGCCGCACCCGCGGCCGAGGCGCCCGCCCTGAGCCTGCCGTTCGACACCGGTGGCCGGAACGGCAAGGGGACCGTCCGGATGGACATCGACCCCGGCCGCACCGGCGCCAACGGGCTGCATCTCTGGCTCGAGAGCCCCGACGGGCAGGCCATGGACGTCCCCGAGGTGAAGCTCGCCTTCACCCTGAAGTCCAAGGACATCGGCCCACTGCCGGTCGTCCCCGACCGGCTCACCGAGGGGCACTGGATCGCGAGCGGCATCCAGATCCCGATGGCGGGCGACTGGAACGTCGCGGTGACCGTGCGCACCTCGGACATCGATCAGACCACCGTCGACAAGAACGTGAAGATCGGCTGAGCAGGATCGTGAGCAGAGACAACAGGAACCACGGAGACGACAGCGCCGGATCCGGCCTCTCCCGGCGGCGGCTGCTCGGCAGCATGGGAGCTGCCGGCGCGGGCGGACTGGTGCTGGGCGCCGCGGGCGGTGCGACCGGCTACGCCACCACCCGCCCCGACGAACCGCCGGCCCTCGCCTCGCTCGGCTCCCAGCAGGCGGTGTTTCACGGGAAACATCAACCGGGGATCACCACGCCGCTCCAAGCGCGCGGCCATCTCATCGCCTTCGACCTGGCACCGGGCTCGGGGCGGGCGGAAGCCGCCGCCCTGATGCGTCGCTGGTCCACCGTGGCGAAGCGCCTGATGGCCGGCGAACCCGCCGATACGGGCGCGGCGGACGGCCCGGGGCACGACACCGGTATCGCGCTGGACGCCGGTCCCTCCGCGCTGACCGTCACCTTCGGCTTCGGCTACACCTTCTTCGAACGCACCGGCCTGGTGGACCGCCGGCCCCCGGGCCTGGACCCCCTGCCGCCGTTCTCCGCCGACCGGCTCGATGCCGGGCGTTCCGATGGCGACCTCTGGGTTCAGATCGGCGCCGACGACGCGCTCGTCGCCTTCCACGCCCTGCGCGCCGTCCAGAAGGAGGCCGCCGCAACGGCCCGGGTGCGCTGGCAGATGAACGGCTTCAACCGCACCCCCGGCGCCACCGCCGAGCCGCTGACCGCACGCAATCTGATGGGACAGGTCGACGGCACCGGCAACCCGAAACCGTCGGAGAGCGACTTCGACCGGCGTATCTTCGTCCCCGCTCGGCCGGGACCGGGCGACGACGCGCAGCACGCCTGGCTGGCCGGCGGGTCGTACGCGGTCGTACGGCGGATCAGGATGCTGCTCGACGACTGGGAGAAGCTCCCGGTGGCCCACCAGGAACGCGTCATAGGGCGACGCAAGGCGGACGGCGCACCGCTGAGCGGCGGCAGCGAGACCACTGCGATGGACCTCGACAAGGCGGGCCCCGACGGCAAACTGCTCATCCCCGCCAACGCCCACGCCCGGATCTCCTCCCCCGAACGCAACAGCGGGGCCGCGATGCTGCGCCGCCCGTTCTCGTACCACGACGGCATCGCGGCGGACGGCACTCCGGACGCGGGACTGCTGTTCATCTGCTGGCAGGCCGACCCGCTGAAGGGATTCGTGCCGGTACAGCGCAAACTCGACCGGGGCGACGCGTTGTCGCCGTTCGTCCGGCACGAGGCGAGCGGCCTGTTCGCGGTACCCGGCGGCGCGGCGGACGGCGAGTACGTGGGACAGCGGCTGCTGGAGTCCTGAGCCACCCCGGCGCATTAGGGTGACGGTATGTCCGCCACGCGCTACGCCTATCTCGGCCCCGAAGGCACCTTCACCGAGGTCGCCCTCCGTACGCTCCCGGAAGCCGCCACTCGGGAACTCGTCCCGATGGTCTCCGTACCGGCGGCACTGGATGCGGTACGGAACGGGGCCGCCGCGGCAGCCCTCGTACCGATCGAGAACTCCGTGGAGGGCGGCATCACCGCGACCCTCGACGAGCTGACCACCGGCGAACCGCTGATGATCTACCGCGAGGTGCTGCTCTCCATCACCTTCGCGCTGCTGGTGCGCCCCGGTACCAAGCTCTCCGACGTCAAGACGGTCACCGCGCACCCGGCCGCACAACCGCAGGTGCGCAACTGGATGGCGGCCCATCTGCCGCAGGCCGTATGGGAGTCGGCGGCATCCAACGCGGACGGTGCGCGGCTGGTGCAGGAAGGGCGGTACGACGCGGCCTTCGCCGGTGAGTTCGCCGCGGCCACCTACGGCCTGGAGCCGTTGGTGACGGAGATCCACGACGCGGAGAACGCGCAGACCCGCTTCGTCCTGGTGGGCCGTCCGGCCCGACCCGCGGCGCCCACCGGCGCGGACAAGACGTCGGTGGTCATCTGGCTGGGCGACGACCACCCCGGCGCGCTGCTCGAACTCCTCCAGGAATTCACGGTCCGCGGGGTGAACCTGATGCTGATCCAGTCGCGCCCGACCGGAGCCGGCATCGGGAACTACTGCTTCGCCGTGGACGCAGAGGGGCACATCGCGGACCGCCGGGTCGGCGAGGCACTGATGGGGCTGAAGCGGATCTGCCCGAAGGTGCGGTTCCTCGGTTCGTATCCGCGTGCGGGGGTCTCCGCGGAGGACGTACGCCCGTTGCGCGCGGGGACGTCGGACCGGGAGTTCACCGACGCCTCGGACTGGCTGGGCCGGGTCCAGGACGGACGGGCCTGACCGGGACCCCGGCCAAGGCCTGACGGGGCCTCCTGACGGGCCCCGACGAGGCCTTGGCGATCCGGTCGCTGACGAGACGAGGGCCGGTGACCGGAGCCGATCGCTGGGCCGACGGCCGGAGTTGATGTCCTGGTCGCCCCTGCCCCGAGGCCGATGGAGCGTGCGCCGGTGGACCGGCCGGCGAACCGTTGACGGACGGCCGGAGCCGGCTCTTCGGTGGTGGTGGCATGCCTCCATCACCGGTCCTATCTGCTGATTTTCATAATCCACAAAGTTATCCACAGGGCCGGTTCTCGACCTGGGGACAAGTCGACACCCCAATACGACATGGTCGACAAATCTCTGCACTCACCCCACATGGGTCCACAGAGCGGCAGGTCGGGTCGTGTCACCCCAATTCCGTTGATCAACTCTTTAGGACGAGGAATTCCCACCCGAATGAGTGTGTGAAGCGAGTTTGAGCGGGGAATCGATGAGCCTTCACATGGCTTTCGGAACGATCTCTCCCTGCATCCACAGATCTTCCACACAGCCTGTGGATAACTCTGGAGAGCTCCCCTCCCCTGTGGACAAGCGATGACCAACTCCCCTCGCGCGCAAGGCCGATGCGTCAAGAACAGAAGCCACTTCTGGTCCATTCAGGCGAATAGGGGTTCTTTATTGACAGCCGGAACCGACCAGCGATGCCGATTTGACTCCAGCATTAACAATTGCGGCAATTCGGGCAAAGTGACACGCTCGGCAATATCGGTTCGAGCTGGGGAAGCGCACACCGGTAGCCTGGAGGGGTGATTGACCTTCGCCTGCTCCGTGAGGACCCCGACCGTGTTCGCGCCTCCCAGCGCGCCCGTGGAGAGGACGTCGCACTCGTCGACGCTCTTCTCTCCGCCGACGAACGGCGCAGGTCGTCCGGTGTCCGCTTCGACGAACTCCGTTCCGAGCAGAAAACGCTCGGAAAGCTCATCCCCAAGGCTTCGCCCGAGGAGCGCACCGAGCTGCTCAAGAAGGCCGAACAGCTGAAGGCCGACGTCAAGGCGGCCGACGCGGCTCAGGACGAGGCCGACGCCGAGGCCAAGGGCCTGCTGCTGCAGCTCGGCAACATCGTCCACGAGGACGTGCCGGTCGGCGGCGAGGAGGACTTCGTCGTCCTCGAGACGCACGGCACCATCCGGGACTTCGGTGCCGAGGGCTTCCAGCCCAAGGACCACCTGGAGCTCGGCGAGAAGCTCGGCGCCATCGACATGGAGCGCGGTGCCAAGGTCTCCGGATCGCGCTTCTACTACCTGACGGGTGTCGGCGCGCTGCTGGAGCTCGCGCTTGTCAACGCCGCGATCGCGCAGGCCACCGAGGCCGGCTTCATCCCGATGCTGACCCCCGCGCTGGTCCGCCCGCGCGCCATGGAGGGCACCGGTTTCCTCGGCCAGGCCGCGGAGAACGTGTACCACCTGGAGAAGGACGACTACTACCTGGTCGGCACGTCCGAGGTCCCGCTCGCGGCGTACCACATGGACGAGATCATCGACGCCGACAAGCTGCCGCTGCGGTACGCCGGTTTCTCGCCGTGCTTCCGCCGCGAGGCCGGTACGTACGGCAAGGACACCCGCGGCATCTTCCGCGTCCACCAGTTCGACAAGGTCGAGATGTTCTCGTACGTCGACCCGGCGGACGCCGAGGCCGAGCACCGGCGTCTCCTGGACTGGGAGAAGCAGTGGCTCACCGCCCTCGGGCTGCCGTTCCAGGTGATCGACGTGGCCACCGGCGACCTGGGGGCCTCGGCCTCCCGGAAGTTCGACTGCGAGGCGTGGATCCCGACCCAGGGCAAGTACCGCGAGCTGACCTCCGCGTCGAACTGCGACGGCTTCCAGGCACGCCGCCTCTCCGTCCGGATGCGCGACGGCAAGAAGGTCCAGCCGCTCGCCACGCTGAACGGCACGCTCTGCGCGGTCCCGCGCACCATCGTGGCGATCCTGGAGAACCACCAGCTGGCCGACGGTTCGGTGCGGGTGCCCGAGGTGCTCCGTCCGTACCTGGGCGGGCGTGAGGTTCTGGAGCCGGTCGCCAAGTGACCTTCCCCTACAAGCTCGTCGCGACCGACCTCGACGGCACGCTGCTGCGTGGCGACGACACGGTCTCCGAGCGGACCCGCGAGGCACTGGCCGCCGTCACCGAGGCCGGTGCCGCGCACATCATCGTCACCGGTCGGGCCGTCCCGTGGACCCGGCACATCCTGGACGACCTGGGCTACGACGGTCTCGCGGTCTGCGGCCAGGGTGCGCAGGTCTACCACGCGGGCGAGCACAAGCTGTTGACCTCGCTGACGCTGGACCGGCAGCTCGCCGGTATCGCACTGTCCAAGATCGAGGCGGAGGTCGGCCCGCTCGCCATGGCGGCGAGCCGCGACGGGCTCGACGGTGAAGTGCTGGTCGGTCCCGGCTACCGCGTGCAGGAGGGGCCGCTTCCCGCGGTCTTCGTGAAGGACCCGGCCGAGCTGTGGTCGGCGCCGCTGAACAAGGTCTACATCCAGCATCCGGAGCTCGACGACGACGCACTGGCGAAGGCGGCACGCGGGGCCGTCGGCAGCCTGGTGGACGTGGTCATGGCGGGCCCCGGCGTGGTGGAGCTCCTGCCGCTGGGACTGAGCAAGGCGACCGGGCTCTCACTGGCCGCGCGCCGGCTGGGCCTGAAGGCGGCGGACACGCTCGCCTTCGGTGACATGCCGAACGACATCCCGATGTTCGCCTGGGCGCAGCACGGTGTGGCGATGGCCAACGCGCACGACGACCTCAAGGCCGTGGCGCACGAGATCACCGCATCGAACGAGGACGACGGCATCGCGGTGGTCCTGGAGCAACTGCTCTAGGCGGTACGACTTCTGCGCCGGTTGCGCGGGAATCACGGGCCGGGTGCAGGGGTGCACCCGGCCCGTGATCGTGTGTGCGGCGCCCCGGCGTAGGCGGGCGATCGGGCGGAGGATGCGCGGATCGAACGCGCGCGGGGTTCAGGGCCCCGACGACGGCTTAGCAAGCCGCTGCCTTACCACTCGGCCAATCCTCCGGGTGGGCGGCCGCGCAATACGCGCAAGAAAGCCGCCCCGGGCGTACCGCTGCGAGCGGCTCGTCGGAGTGAGGTGATGGTTACTCCGGCGTCTGCTCCCGGCCGCCCTGGTGGGAACTCGACGGACTCGAACTCCTGGTCATCGTCGCGCTCCTCTCCCGGTCCTGTGGCGTGCGCTTGCGTCAACCACTGTGCCCGAAGGCCCACTTGTCCGCCACTCAATATTCGAGCGGTGGCACCCGCCCGGGCAACTCGCGGCCCGCGACCGGCCGGTAGGGGCCGGTCCGGGCGGACCGCGAGCGCCGGTCGGGGATCAGCGGCGCTCGGGGCGGCTCCGCAGATCCTGGAGCTGCCGGACGAAATCATCCATCCGGGCGTCGATTCGGACGATGTCCTCGGACACGTCGCCGAGCCTGACACTCGTCGCACCGACGATCCGATGGGTGGCTTCCAGCCTCCGGTCGAGGCTGTCGAGCCGGTACGACATCCGGCCCAGCACCGGGCCGAGCTCCTGGAGCGCCGATCCGGCTCCGGCCAGGCAGCTCTCGACCCGGGTGACGCGCCGGTCGAGGGAGGTGAGACCGGCCCGCAGGTCCTCCTCCGCGTCGAGGAGATACGTACGGACGCATCGAGCGATGTCGCTGTCGCGAAGAAGCATGGCGACGTTGAGCACCGTCCGGCGGGTGAAGAGCCTCAGCCGAGCGGCAGCCTGTGGATAACTTCCCGCCTCCTCACCCTTCCATAGCGACATCATGTCGCTATGGAAGGATCGCAGCTCAGAGCCGTGCAGAACCCGCATGCCGTTCTCGGTGAACTCCTTGTGATGGCGATCGGTTCAGCCTTCTGAGGGAGGCTGTGGATACTTCGAAGTAGCGGGCCACATCCTCTGTGCGGACGTGAATTCCATCGGGGAGCATGACAAGGCTCTTCACCTTGTCGAGGACATCGACGCGCCCCATCTGCTCGACGCGCAGCAGGTGCGATTCGAGCAGGGCGACTTCCGTGGGCATGGGCATGCCTTCCGTTCGCGAAGACGACGTTGGACAGCCCTCTCCCCGGGCTTCAGGGGCGGAGGACGCTCACGGTTGCCACTCACCCGATGACCGACTCGGCCGGCGTTGCCTCACCGCAGTCGGCTATCCCCAATTTCACGAACGCTACGACGCCACGGAATCCAGTTGCCTCCACGCTTCCTGAACAACGAGCGGACAAACGTACAGTTACGCGTACGGCTGTTCGCTCATGCGTCAACCCCCGCCCGAAGGACAGGGGTTGACGGAACAGCGCGGCGGAGACCGCCGGTTCACTCCTCGCCGGCGAGCTTCAGCGTGCGCAGCTTCTGGCCGGCGTACCAGGTGGCGAGCACCGTGACCGCGGCCAGCAGAACGGTCGCGAGCGGCAGCCCGACGTCCGAGGTGATCACGTCCTGCCCGGCGACCTTCTCGGCGAGCGCGAGCGACCACTGCTGCACGCTGAGCGTGCGTGCCCCCGGTACCAGGCTGCCGAAGAACGCCTCCCACACCAGCGCGTAGACCAGGCCGAGGACGACCGCGTGCCTGCTGACCGTGCCGAGCAGCAGGAACAGTGCGCTGTACGCGATCGAGGCGACCAGCGCCGCGATCATGTAAGCCACCGCGATCTGCTGGCCGTTGCCGTTGAGGATCAGGCCCGCGACGAATGTCGGCAGGGCCGAGAAGACCATGGTCACGGCGATCGCCACGATCAGCTTGGTAAAGATGATCGTCGGCCGTTTCACCGGCTTGGCCAGCAGATAGACGATCGAGCCGTCGTCGATCTCGGGCCCGATGGCACCGGTACCGGCGATCACACCGATCAGCGGCACCATCGTGGCGATGGCGAAACCACCCAGCACATCGGTGGCGACCTGGTCATCGGCCCCGGCGAACACCCGTACCGCCAGGGCGATGACGAGCAGCAGTGCGGGCAGGACGAAGAGGATGGCGGCCCGGCGCCGGCCGAGCAGGGCCCGGTAGGTGAGCCGGGCGACTGTGGGGTTGTACATGACGCTTCACAGCTCCTTTCAGGCCACTACTCAGGCCGCTACGAGGTAGGAGAAGACCGATTCGAGGGACTCGTCGGACGGCGAGACGGTGAGCAGCCGGATTCCGTGTTCGCGGGCGACCTTCGGCAGCAGAGTGGTGAACCGTCCGAAGTCGACCGCCTGGATCCGCAGGGCCTGCTCGCCCAGGTCGACTTCGATGCCGGCCGTCGACGGGTCGGCGATGAGCGCGGCAGCGAGTGCGCGGTCGTCGCTGGACCGTACGAGATAGCGGTGCGGGCGGTCCGTCATCAGGCGGCGGATCTTCCGGAAGTCGCCGGACGCGGCGTGCCGGCCGGCCACGATCACCTCGATGTGGGAGGCGAGTTGCTCGACCTCTTCGAGGATGTGCGAGGAGAACAGGACCGTCCGGCCCTCGGCGCCCATCCGGCGCAGCAGTTCCATGAGCTGCATCCGCTGGCGCGGGTCCATCCCGTTGAACGGCTCGTCGAGCAGGAGCACGGACGGTGCGTGGACCAGCGCGGACGCCATCTTCACGCGCTGGCGCATGCCCTTGCTGTACGTGGAGATCTTGCGGTCCTGCGCATACTCCATCTCGACCGTGGCCAACGCCTGCTGCGCGGCGGCGTCGTCGAGCCCCTGCAGCTCGGCGTTGGCGACGACGAACTCGCGGCCGGTGAGGAAGTCGTACATCGCCTCCCGCTCGGGGACGATGCCGATCTGCCGGTAGACCGCCTCGTTGCGCCAGATCGGTGCTCCGTCGAGTGTCACCGTCCCGGTCGAAGGCGCGAGGAATCCGGCCATCATGTTGATCAGTGTGGACTTTCCCGCCCCGTTGGGGCCGAGCAGCCCGGTGACGCCGGGTCCCACCGTCATGCTGACGTCGTTGACGGCGACCACGTTGCCGAACCAGCGCGAGGTGTGGTCGATCTCGATGGTGGTCACAGCCCGACCCTCCGGTAGCGGCGCATCAGTACGGCGTACGAGCCGGCGACGAGCGCGAGGACAACGATCAGATACACCACGCCGGTTGCGGCGCCCGGAGCTTCGCCTCCGGGGAACGCGGACGTGGCACCGAGGAACGCGCTCTGGACGCCGCCGATCAGCGTGATCGGGGAGAAGAGCCCCAGCCACTGCACGGCACCCGTCGAGCCCGTCCCCCAGGCGATGGCCTGGACGGTGGAGACCGCGCCGTACGAGATGGTCAGGGTGGCGATCACCGCCGCCACGCCGAAGCCGCGGCGCGGCGTCAACGCGGCCATGACGAGGCCGATTCCGGCGAAGAGCACGGAGAGCAGTGCCACCGACACCACCCCCTGTCCGAACCACTTGGTCTGGTCGGCGAAGTCGAACTTCGCCAGCAGGGCGCCCACGTACATCACGAGCAGCGGCGTCAGGGTGAGGAGGAACAGGGCGGATGCCATGGCGGCGTACTTGGCGACGACGTAGTCGACGCGCTCGATGGGCCGCGAGAAGTACAGGGGGACGCTCTTGAAGCGGAGGTCCCGGGAGACGGACTGCGGCGCCTGCGAGGCGATGAAGAGGCCGATGACGGCCTGCAGGTAGATCGCGAAGTCCGTGTACTTGATCACCAGCTTCGTCGCGCCCGGGGTGGCCATCCCGATGGCCACGATGATCAGCGCGACCAGGCACATCACGCCGAAGAGCAGCATCGGCAGCACCTTGGACTTGGCGGAGCGGCCCAGTCCGAAGGAGCCTCGCAGAGACTGCGAGTAGAGGGAGCGGCGGGCATAGCCGCGGCCCAGGCGCGGGCCGTCGTAGGAGCGGTACCCGATGTTGTGGATGCGGGTGTTGTCGCTCCTGGTCACGGCCCCGGTCTCAGCGCTCATCGCGACCGCTTCCCTTCTGCTGTGCGGCGTCGGCCAGGTTCGTCTCCGTGGCCGCCGCAGCGGCTTCGGTACGGAAGACCTCCGCGATGTGGTGGCGTCGCTGTTCCATCCGTACGAGTCCGAGCCCGAGCCCGGCGACGCTGTCGCGGACCACGTCGTACGTCTTCTCGCCGTCGGCCTCGACCAGCAGGATGTGGCCGGCGCCGGGCAGGGCGTCGCTCTCGATGCCGTCGTGGCCGACGAGCGTGACCCCGGCTGCCGTGAGTGCCCTGCGCAGGGCGTCCGTGCCGTCGGGGTGGGTGTCGCTGTCGGTGACCTCGACCGCGAGGGTCGTGGTGGTCTGGGTGAAGTCACTGGTCGAGCTGGACCGCAGCAGGGCCCCGCCGTCGATGACGACGACGTGGTCGCAGGTTCGCTCCAGCTCGCCCAGGAGGTGCGAGGTCACCAGGACCGAGATGCCGAAGTCGGTGTGGACACGCCGGATCAGGCCGAGCATCTCGTCCCGGCCGACCGGGTCCAGGCCGTTGGTCGGCTCGTCGAGGAGGACCAGCTGCGGGTCGTGGACCAGCGCCTGGGCCAGCTTCACCCGCTGCTTCATCCCGGTCGAGTAGCCGCCGATGGGACGGTAGCGCTCCTCGTACAGACCGACGTGGCGCAGCGTGTCGGCGGTGCGTTCGCGCGCCGCGGTCGGCGGCAGTCCGGACATCCGCGCCATGTGGACGACGAACTCGGTGGCCGAGACGTCCGGCGGCAGGCAGTCGTGCTCGGGCATGTAGCCGACCCGTTCCCGGATGGCGGCGCCGCTGGTGGCGACGTCGAGCCCGAGCACCGACGCCCGGCCTTCGGTGGCGGGGGACAGACCCAGCAGGATCTTGATCAATGTGGACTTGCCGGCTCCGTTGGAACCCACCAGGCCGGTCACACCGGGTCCGATGTCCAGGGAGAGCCGGTCAAGCGCGGCCACCCGGGGGAACCGCTTGCTCAGACTTTCGGTCGCGATCACAGTCACGTGTTCGAAGGTAGTGGCGCAGGCCACAACATTCGTCAGACCAGGCGGTTGGATCCGCGTCAGACTCCAGTCGTACGGACCCGTAGGGGGACCCCACGAAGGAGGACGCCGAACGTGGGGGTGGCTCGCCGGGCGCGGGCCGGGAACGCCCGTCGAGTTGTCCACAGGTCTCCGCACACCCCTTGACGCAGCCGCCGGGCATTGTCACATTCATCAGTGTCACGTTACGGGCACGTACCGCACACCCCATGGGACGGACGGTGGCATGGATTCACCGGTGAAGGACGGACTTCCCCCGGAGTTGCGGGGGTTCAGAGAGGTGCAGCGCCTCGCGTACGCCTGCGCGGAGGAGGTCGCCGCCCGGCTCGAACCCGGGATGACGGAGCGGGAGGCCGCCCGGATGCAACGGGAGTGGCTGCGCGGGCATGGGGTGCGCGACTGGTTCCATCTCCCGTTCGCCTGGTTCGGTGACCGCACGGCGTTCGCGGGTTTCAAGGTGCCGCTGCAGTTCTTCCCCACCAACCGGGAGCTGGAGCCGGGGATGCCGTTCATCCTCGACATGGCGCCGGTGCACCAGGGGTTCACGGCGGACATCGGCTATTCCGGATGTCTCGGCCCCAACGCGCTCCACGACAGGCTCCTCACCGATCTGGAAGTGCACCGGAAGCTGATTCTCGACGAGGTCCGCGAGAGGCGTTCGCTGCGCGAGATCTACGAGGACGTCGACCGCCTGATGATCAGGCAGGGGTACGCCAACAGGCATCGCGCGTATCCCTTCGGTGTCATCGCCCACAAGATCGACCGGGTTCCCCGACGCCGCTGGTCACCACGGGTGTTCGGGTTCGGTGCGCAGTCGCTCAAGGGTCTCGCCGGTGATGTGCTGCACGGCCACCGGGACGGCTGGTCGCCGCTGTGGAGCCCGTACGGATTCTCCGACCATCCGCCGCAGCCGGGGCTGTGGGCGGTCGAACCCCATCTCGGGTTCCGGGGTACGGGCGTGAAGTTCGAGGAGATCCTGGTCGTCACCGACTCCAAGGATCCCGGGCAGAGCGCCTTCTGGCTGGACGACGATCTGCCGCATGTGCGGCGCTGGGCCGAGGAGAGGGTGGCGGCGTGAAACTGCACGATGTACCGGGATTCCGTGAACGCCGCCTGCGCACGGGCGGGATCGAGCTGTGCGTGGCCGAACTCGGCGAAGAGACACGTCCCACGGTGGTGCTGGTGCACGGCTACCCGGACAGCAAGGAGGTCTGGACCGACGTCGCACGGCAACTGGCGGAGCGCTGGCACGTCGTGCTGTACGACGTACGCGGACACGGCCGGTCGACGGCGCCGGAGCCGCTGCGTGGCGGCTTCACCCTGGAGAAGCTCACCGATGACTTCCTCGCCGTCGCCGACGCAATCAGCCCGGACCGGCCGGTGCACCTGGTCGGGCACGACTGGGGTTCCGTCCAGGCCTGGGAGTTCGCGACGGTCGGGCGCACCCAGGGGCGCATCGCTTCCTTCACATCGATGTCGGGCCCCTCCCTGGACCATTTCGGCCACTGGATCAAGCAGCGGATCGCCCGGCCCACCCCGCGCCGGGTCGGCCAGCTGCTCGGCCAGGGCGCCAAGTCCTGGTACGTGTACATGCTGCACACGCCGGTGCTGCCGGAGCTCGCCTGGCGGGGCCCGCTCGGCAAGCAGTGGCCCCGGATGCTCCAGCGCCTCGAAAAGGTGCCCGCGGGCGACTACCCGACGCCGTCCCTGCCGAACGACGCGGCGCACGGCGCCTGGCTCTATCGCGACAACGTCCGCGCCCGGCTGCGCAGGCCGCGCGCCGACGCGTATGCGCATGTACCGGTGCAGCTGATCACGCCGACCGGCGACATCTTCCTCTCGGAGAAGCTCTACGACCGGCTGGAGGAGTGGGCCCCGGGCCTGGTACGGCGCTCGCTGCCGGGGAAGCACTGGGTACCGCGCACCCGCCCCGATCAACTGACGTACTGGATCAATGAGTTCATCACCGCCAACGAGACGGCGCAGGAGGACGGCCGGCCCGCCCGGACAGCTGAGCCGACCGGGGCGCACGCCGACCGGTTCAGCGGCCGGCTGGTCCTGGTGACGGGTGCGGCCAGCGGGATCGGGCGGGCCACCGCGTTCGCGTTCGCCGAGGCGGGCGCCCGGGTGGTCGCTGTGGACCGGGACGCCGAGGGGGCGGCCAGAACGGCGGAGCTGGCCCGCCTGATCGGCTCCCCCGCGGCCTGGGGCGAAGCGGTGGACGTCAGCGACGAGCAGGCCATGGAGAAGCTCGCCGAGAAGGTCGCAGCCGAGTACGGCATTGTCGATGTGCTCGTCAACAACGCCGGGATCGGCCTGTCCGGCTCCTTCCTGGACACCACGAGTGAGGACTGGAAGAACGTCCTCGACGTCAACCTGTGGGGCGTCATCCATGGCTGCCGGATATTCGGCCGGCAGATGGCCGACCGCGGACAGGGCGGGCACATCGTCAACACCGCTTCTGCCGCCGCGTATCAGCCGTCACGGGCGCTGCCCGCGTACAGCACCTCCAAGGCGGCGGTGCTGATGCTCAGCGAATGCCTGAGGGCCGAACTCGCCGAGCACTCGATCGGGGTCAGCGCGATCTGTCCCGGCATCGTCAACACCGGCATCACGGCCGCCACGCACTTCACGGGGGCCGACGAAGCGGAGGAGCAGCGTCTGCGGAAGCGGACCAGCAGGCTGTACGGGCTCCGCAACTACCCGCCGGAGAAGGTCGCGGAGGCGATCCTCGGGGCGGTGGTGCACAACCGGGCCGTGGTGCCGGTGACGCCGGAGGCCCGGGCCGCCCGGTTCCTGTCCCGGCTCAGCCCCGCCGCACTGCGCGGGATCGCCCGGCTGAAGCCGCCGCTGTGAGCGGGACCGGCTCGTCGGCCGCGTCGCCCCGATCCGCCGCGGAGTACCGGATCGAGGACCTGGCGCATGCGAGCGGCGCCACGGTCCGTACGATCCGCGCCTACCAGGACCGGGGGCTGCTGCCGACAGCGGAGCGGCGCGGCCGGGCCAATGTGTACCGGGACACGCATCTGGCCCGGCTGCGGCAGATCGCCGACCTGCTGGACCGCGGTTACACGCTGGCCAGCATCAAGGAGCTGCTGGAGGCGTGGGACACGGGACGCGGGCTGGGCGGGGTGCTCGGGCTCGTCGCCGAGGTGCACGGACCGTGGACGGACGAACAGGCCGGCCGGATCAGCCGGGACGAGTTGCATGCGAGGTTCGGCGGCGCCCAGGACGACCAGGCGGTGGCCGAGGCGGTCGAGCTCGGCGTGCTGGAGCGCGTCCCGGGACGGGACGACGAGTTCTTGGTACCGAGTCCTCAAGAGCTGTCGGTGGCTGTCGAGTTGCATGCCGCAGGCGTTCCGCTCGCCGCAATCTCCGTTCATCTGCGTGAACTTCGCGGGCAGGTCGAGCACATGGCCTCGCGTTTCCTGGAGTTCACCACGGAGCATGTGTTCGCCCGCTATCTCGGACATCGCCCGCCGACGGACACGGACGCGGCGGAGGCGGCCGCGCTGGTGCGACGGCTCCGCCCGCTCGCCCAGCAGACGGTGGACGCCGAACTGGCCAGAGCCATGCGGACGTTCGCGCCGCGTCACCTTCAGCGGCATCTCGGTGCCGACGCTCCGGCCGATTCGGATTCTTCGACAAGTGAGCAGCCTTTCGTGCGACTGCCGGTGGAGACAATGCGCGCCGTGCAGAGAATGGTTGGCCCGCAGAACGTCGCCGCGTTTGTCGCGGCCGCCGCCGAACGAGAGGTACAGACAAGAACATTGGACGCACTTGCCTCATCTCATATCAAAACGAGACAAGTTGACCAAATGGGTTGATACACAAGGGACTTGTCCACAGAATCGTCAACTCGCCTGTGGATAAGTCCAGTTGGCTGTGGATCAAACCTGTGGACGAAAATCATCGGTGCGAATCGTGCACTAATCCTGGTGCGCCGGACTGATCTCCACGGGCACTCTGTCCGGATGGATGAGAGACGTACCGTCAAGGTGTCCAAATACCTCGCGCAGCATCTACGGCATCAGCCGGACCGGATCGGAATCACTCTCGACGTGAACGGCTGGGTGCCGATCGACGAACTGCTCCGGGCTGCGGCCCGGCACGGCTTCCCCATCACCCGCGCCGAGCTCGACCACGTCGTGGCGGCCAACGACAAGCGGCGCTACGCCATCGAGGGCGACCGCATCCGTGCGAGCCAGGGCCATACCGTCCCGGTGGACCTGGGCCTGCCCCCGGCCGAACCGCCGGCGTACCTCTACCACGGCACCGTGGGCCGTGCTCTCGACGCGATCCGCGACGAGGGGCTGCGCCCCATGAACCGGCTGCACGTCCATCTCTCGGCCGACCGTGAGACGGCGACCCGCGTCGGCGCCCGCCGTGGCCGGCCCGTGGTCCTCTCCGTCGACGCCGGTGCGATGCACCGTGCCGGCCACACGTTCTACGTCAGCGCGAACGGGGTCTGGCTCACCGCTGCCGTTCCCCCGGAGTTCCTGCGCCTTCCCGGCTGACCGCCGCCACTCCCTGCCGCTCCGAGCCCGGCAGCCCGCCGGGCAACCCCTGATCCCGCGCCGCACGACGCGTTCGTCGAACCGAGCGGCCCTCCGGCCGTCAGGGTCCCGGTGCTCCCGGGGGACGGCCCGAAGACCGCCGTCGCGTGCATCGGTCCCCCCGGCTTCCCGTGCGGCTCCGCGCCTGCCCTCCCGCGGCCGGCAAGCCCAGGGACGGCCCACGTGAAGAGAGCTCCCCTGCCTACCGGCCGGTCGCCGGTCGAGCTGCCGTCCGGAGCCGGGACACGCGGGGGCCACGTCCTGCGCGGCGCCCTGCAGCTCAGCCGCGGCACGCAACGCGGGCTCTCCCCACCGGGGCATATCTCTCCCTCCGACCATCCAGACGTATGGTCATATGTATGCGTTTGAGCACAGTAATTCTGCCGATCCACCGCTGGGGCGAGGGCCGAAAGGTCTGGCAACGCGCCGAGGGACTCGGATTCCACGCCGCGTACACCTACGACCACCTGGCCTGGCGGACCTTCCGCGAGGGTCCGTGGTTCGGCGCCGTTCCGACCCTGACGGCCGCGGCCGCCGCCACCGAGCGCCTGCGTCTGGGCACCCTCGTCACCTCACCCAACTTCCGGCACCCGGTACCGCTGGCCAAGGACCTGATCACGCTGGACGACGTCTCCGGCGGCCGGATCACCCTCGGCATCGGGGCCGGCGGCAACGGCTTCGATGCCACGACGCTGCGCAGGAGCGACGAGGAGCCGTGGACCCCGCGCGAGCGGGCCGACCACTTCGCCGAGTTCGTACCGCTCCTCGACCGGCTGCTACGGGAGCCGTCGGTCACCTACGAGGGCGAGCTCTACGTGGCCAACGAGGCCTGGAACGTCCCGGGCTGCGTACAGCGCCCCCGGCTGCCCTTCGCGGTGGCCGCCACCGGTCCGCGCGGACTGAAGCTCGCCGCCCGGTACGGGCAGGCATGGGTCACCACCGGCGACCCCAAGCTGTTCGAGACGGGTACCCCCGAGCAGTCCGTGGAGGCGATCCGCGGACAGGTCACCAGGCTCGGCGCGGCCTGCGAAGCCATCGGCCGGGACGTCACCGAGCTGGACAAGATCCTGCTCACCGGCTTCACCCCGGACCGTCCGCTGGAGTCCTTCGACGCGTTCGTGGACTTCGCGGGTACCCACTTCGAGCTGGGCTTCACGGAGATCGTGCTCCACTGGCCGATCCCGGACTCCGAGTTCGCGGCGGACGAGAAGGTCTTCGAGCGGATCGCCACCGAGGGGCTGTCCCAGCTCGGCTGAGCCGCACACCCCCCTCGCAGCACCCCGTTGGCATATGCGTCAGGCATGTTCCCCGGTCAGGGGCGCGCACTCTCACATGCGCGCCCCTCCGCACAACCGTGCACGCCCGTACGCGAGAATGGGCAGGTGACCTCAGCTACCGACTCGCCTCTGCCTGCCGTCCCCCGGCTGATCGCCACCGATCTGGACGGCACTCTGCTGCGTGACGACAAAACCGTCTCGGACCGCACCATCGCGGCTCTGGCCGCAGCCGAGGAAACCGGGATCGAGGTCTTCTTCGTCACCGGCCGCCCGGCCCGCTGGATGGGTGTCGTCAGCGACCACGTCCACGGTCACGGCCTCGCCATCTGCGCCAACGGCGCCGCGGTCGCCGATCTGCACGCGGGCGGCAGGCTGGTCAAGGTCCGCCCGCTGGAGCGCTCCGTCGCCCTCGACGTCGTCAGCGCCCTGCGTGTGGCGGCCCCCGGCACCTCGTTCGCCGTCGAGCTGACCACCGGCATCCACTACGAGCCCGCCTACCCGCCGCTCCATCTCGACCCGGTCGCCACGGTCGCCGTCGCCGAGAAGCTGCTCCACGAAGAGACCCCGGGTGCCGGGGCTCCCGTGCTCAAGCTCCTGGCGCACCACGCCGAGCTGGCCCCGGACGACTTCCTCACCGTGGCGCGCACGGCGGCCGGCGGCCTGGCCTCCCTCACCCGGTCCAGCCCCACGGCCCTTCTGGAGGTCAGCGGGCCCGGCGTCTCCAAGGCCAGCACCCTCGCGCTCTGCTGTGCCGAGCGGGGCATCTCGCCCGCCGAGGTCGTCGCCTTCGGCGACATGCCGAACGACGTGGAGATGCTGAACTGGGCAGGCACCTCGTACGCGATGGGCAACGCGCATCCGGCCGCGGTGGCCGCCGCATCCGGCCGGACCGCCACCAACGAGGAGGACGGCGTAGCGGTCGTCATCGAGCGGCTCGTGGCCCGGCGCCGGGCCACGCGCAGCCGAGACTGAGCCCGGGGCGCGGCGCCCCCGCGGGCGTCCGGCAGCCGCCCCGGCCGTCACAGCGGCGCCTCCCACACCACCGTCGTGCCGCTCCCGCCCTCGCCGAGACCCGGCCCGAACCAGCTCGCCCCGCCCAGTGACTCCGCCCTGCGCGCCAGATTCCGAAGTCCGCTGCGCCGCCCGCCCTCCGGGATGCCCACGCCGTCGTCGGCGACGGACAGCCGTACCGCGTCGCGTCCGTCGGGCAGCATGGCCGTCGCGTCCACGACCACGTCGATCAGGGACGCCTGGGCATGGCGGAACGCGTTGGACAGCGCCTCCCGCAGCGCCGCGATCAGGTTCTTTCCGGTAAGTTCGCCGACCAGCGAGTCGACCGGGCCGAGGAACCGGTGCGACGGTTTGAAACCCAGTGGCACGGCCGCCATGTTGATCTCGCGCAGGATGCGGGTGCGCAGCCCCGAGGGCGCCTCGGCCGGCTCCTGCTGCAGAGCGAAGATCGCGGTGCGGATCTCCTGGATCGTCACGTCCAGTTCGTCGACAGCCCGTCCCACACCGGTCCGCACCTCGGGTACGGCCGATCGGCGCTGGGCGCTCTCCAGCATCATGCCGGTGGCGAACAGCCGCTGGATGACCAGATCGTGCAGATCCCGGGCGATCCGGTCGCGGTCCTCGTAGACCGCGAGCCGCTCCCGGTCACGCTGCGCCTCCGCCATCATCAGCGCGAGTGCGGCCTGCGAGGCGAACTGTCCGGCCAGCATCCGCTCGGTGTCGCTGAACGGCCGGTCGCCCCGGGCTCGCGGAGTGGCGAGCACGCCGAGTATCCGTCCGCCGCTCTGCAGCGGCAGCAGCATGCTCGGGCCGAACTGGTGGGACAGCCTGGTGATCATGCGCGAGTCGGTGGCCGAGTCGTCCATGACGACCGCCTCTCCGGCCAGCAGCTTCGCCACCACCGGGTTCTCCGGACCGATGATCACTCCGAGCGAGGCGGACGGGTTGTCGGCGGAGACGGCGACGATCTCCAGACCGCCCCCCTCGGCCGGCAACAACACGATCCCCGCTGCGGAGGCGGCGAGGTGACGGGCCTGTTCGGCGACGACGGCCAGCGCGTCGTCCGCGTCCCCGCCCGAGAGCAGCGCGGTGGTCACCGCCACCGATCCGTCGATCCACCGCTCGCGCTGGCGCGCCGCCTCGTAGAGCCGGGCGTTGCCGATGGCGATCCCCGCCGCCATGGCGAGCACCCGCACCATGCGCAGGTCGTAGTCGGTGAACTCGCCCCCGCCGTCCTTCTCCGTCAGATAGAGGTTGCCGAAGATGTCTCCCTGGACGCGGATCGGGACCCCGAGAAAGCTCCGCATCGGGGGATGGGCGGACGGAAATCCGGCGAACCTCGGATCAGCCGTGAGATCAGCGAGTTTCAGCGGTGCCGGATCGTGGATCAGTGCGCCGAGCAGTCCCCGGTGGCCACTGGGCCGGTGTCCGATCTCGGCGTCCGCCTCCGCCGGCATCCCGAACGTGAGGAAGTCGGAGAGCCCCTTGCCCTCCTCGTCGACGACGCCGATGGCGGCATAGCGGGCGTGGGCCAGCTCGGCGGCGGTCTCGCAGATCCGGTCAAGGGTGGCGTGCAGTTCGAGTCCGGTGCCGACGGAGCGCATGGCTTCGAGCAGTTGCGGGACGCGGGCGGTGAGCTCGGTGGACAGACCCTGCAGGGCGCGGGTCGCCCGCGTAGCGGCTTCGAGTGAGTCCTTCGGGTCCTGCTCTGCCATACCCAGAGCCTAATTAATCCCTTTTGGTGGGGAAAGTCGGCTGACAGTTCCGGAGGTCCGCTGCTACGCCCGCCCGACGGGGTCCGGCACCCGTACCGACTCCTGCTCACGGTCGAGCATCCGGCGCAACGGGCCGGCCACCTCCGCGAGAGCGGCATACGGACCGCGCTGCACGATCCTGCCGGCGTCCATCACCACCACCTCGTCGACGGTTTCCAGTCCCGCCAGCCGATGGGTGATCAGTAGCGTCGTGCGCCCCCGGGTGGCAGCCAGCAGATCGGTGGTCAGGGCGTCCGCCGTCGCCAGGTCCAGGTGCTCCGCGGGCTCGTCCAGGACGAGCACGGGGAAGTCGGCGAGGAGGGCGCGGGCGAGCGCGAGCCGCTGGCGCTGGCCTCCGGAGAGGCGTGCGCCGTGCTCGCCGACGAGGGTGTCGAGTCCGTCCGGCAGCGCTTCGGCCCAGTCGAGCAGCCGGGCCTGCGCGAGGGCGGCCCGCAGTTCGTCGTCCGTCGCGCCGGTGCGGGCCAGCCGCAGGTTCTCCCGGATGGAACTGTCGAAGACATGGGCGTCCTGGGCACACAGCCCGACGTACCGCCGTACGGCGTCCCCGTCGAGCGTGGACGCCTCCACACCGCCGATCCGGTAGGTCCCCGCCCGCGCGTCCAGGAATCGGAGCAGGACCTGCGCGAGGGTGGTCTTTCCGGAGCCGGACGGACCGACGACGGCGATACGCCGGCCCCGGGTCAGTGTCAGGTCGACGGAGACCAGGGCGTCCCGCGCCGCTCCGGCGTAGTGGGCCGTCAGCCCCCGGACCTCCAGGGGGAAGGGCGAGGCGGGCGGATCGGCCGGGGTGGCGGGGTCACCCACCGGCACCGGGGCGTCCAGCACCTCGTACACGCGCTCCGCGCTCCGCTTGGCCCGCTGCCGGTACTGGGCGGCGAGCGGCAGCCCGGTCACGGCCTCGAAGGCGGCGAGCGGGGTGAGCACCACCACCGCGAGTTCGACCCCGGCGAGCCTTCCGGCGCCGACCGCCGGGACCGCGACGAGTGCGGCGGCGACCACGGTCAGACCGCAGATGGCGGCGGAGAGACCCGCACCGAGCCCGGTGGCCCTCGCCGCCCGTGCCGCGATCCGGGTCAGGGCACCGTCGGCCTCGCGTGTCCGTGCCAGACGCGCGGGGAGAGCGCCCGCGACGGTCAGTTCAGCGGTCCCGCCGAGCAGATCGGTGATCCGGGTCGCCAGATCGGCCCGCGCGGGCGCCAGTCGGCGTTCCGCACGACGGGCGCAGGCTCCGCTCACCAGCGGCACCCCGACCCCGGCCAGCAGCAGACCGACGGCGAGCACCATGCCCGCCCCGGGCAGCAGCAGACCGGTGAACACAGTGGCCGTGGCCCCCACGAGGACCGCGGTCCCCACGGGCAGCAGCCACCGCAGCCAGTAGTCCTGCAGGGCGTCCACATCAGCGACGAGCCGGGACAGCAGATCCCCCCGCCGTGTCCGGGCGAGCCCGGCCGGCGCGATCCGCTCCAGCCCCCGGTACACGGCGACACGCAGCTCGGCGAGGACCTTGAGCACCGCGTCGTGCGAGACGAGACGCTCGGCGTAGCGGAAGACGGCGCGCCCGAGCCCGAAGGCGCGGGTCGCGGTCACGGCGACCATCAGATAGAGCACCGGTGGCTGCTCGGACGCGCGGGATATCAGCCATCCGGAGACAGCCATGAGCCCGACGGCCGAGCCGAGCGCGAGGCTGCCCAGCAACAGCGCGAGTGCCAGCTGTCCGCGCTGCGCCCCTGCGGCCTTCCGAACCCGTCCGAGCGCCCGCCCGGAACGGGTCCCGGTCTCACCCGACGCCCCGGCTCCCCACGTCTCCTCGGTCCGGGCGCCGGGCACACGCGCCGGCCGCTCCCCGCCTGCCGTCCCCGTGGTCGTCGGCCGTACCGGTGCCGTGCCCGGCTCCAGCGTCACCACCCGGTCGGCGATCGCGAGGAGCGCCGGGCGGTGCACGACCAGTAGTACGGTGCGTCCGGCCGCCAGCCTCCGTACCGCTTCGACGATCCCCGCCTCCGTCTCGCCGTCCAGACCGGCCGTCGGCTCGTCGAGCAGCAGCAGCGGCCGGTCGGCGAGGAACGCCCGGGCGAGCGCGAGTCGTTGCCGTTGGCCGGCGGAGAGCCCCGCACCGTCCTCACCGAGCACCGTCCGTGCGCCGTCGGGCAGTTCCGTCACGAAGTCGTAGGCCCCGGCGTCCCGCAGCGCCGCCGTCACCGCACTGTCCTCCGCGTCCGGGCGGGCCAGCCGTACGTTCTCGGCGATCGTGCCCGCGAAGAGGTGCGGGCGTTGCGGCACCCAGGCGATCCGTTCCCGCCAGCGCTCGGGGGCGAGGGTCGCCAGATCCGTGTCCCCGACCCGCACCCGTCCCCCGTCGGGCTCCGCGAACCCCAGCACGACGTCGAGCAGCGTCGACTTCCCGACACCGCTGGGACCGACCAGAGCGACGGTCTCCCCTTCCTCGACCACCAGCGAGGCACCGTCCAGCGAAGGCGCGGTGCGGCCCCGGTGCCGCACCGTCACGTTCTGCAGCTCCAGCCTCAGGGACTGCGGGACGTCCGCCGTGCCACCTCCCCGCACCTCGGTCTCCAGGACCGCGAAGATCTCCTCCGCGGCCGAGAGCCCTTCGGCCGCGGCGTGGTACTGCGCTCCGACCTGCCGGATCGGCAGATATGCCTCGGGCGCAAGGATCAGCACCAGGAGCCCGGTGCGGAGGTCGAGTTCGCCGTGCACGAGGCGCATGCCGATGGTGACGGCGACCAGAGCCACCGAGAGGGTGGCGAGGAGTTCCAGTGCGAAGGACGACAGGAACGCGATCCGCAGGGTCCGCAGGGTGGCCCGCCGGTACTGGGAGGTGATGGCGCGGATCGACTCGGCCTGGGCCTTGGCCCGGCCGAAGACCTTCAGTGTCGGCAGGCCGGCGACCACGTCGAGGAAGTGGCCGGAGAGCCGGGAGAGCAGCCTCCACTGGCGGTCCATCCGGGACTGCGTGGCCCAGCCGATCAGAATCATGAAGAGCGGGATGAGCGGCAGGGTGATCACAATGATCGCTGCCGAGACCCAGTCCTCGGTGACGATCCTGGCGAGGACCGCCACCGGCACGACGACCGCGAGCGCGAGCTGCGACAGATAGCGCGCGAAATAGTCGTCGAGCGCGTCGACGCCGCGGGTGGCGAGGGCCACCAGGGAGCCGGTGCGCTGACCGCTCAGCCAGTCCGGCCCGAGCTCCGCGGCCCGCCCGAGCAGCCGTCCGCGGAGCTCGGACTTGACTGCCGACCCGGCCCGGTACGCGGCCAGTTCGGTCAGCCAGGAGACCAGCCCCCGGCCGAACGCGACCGCTGTCAGCAGGATCAACGGGGTGCGCAGCCCGGAGACGGTCAGACCGTCCTCGAACCCGCCCACCACCACTTCGGCGATGAGCATGGCCTGGGCGATGACCAGCGCCGCCGCGACCGTTCCGAGTGCGACCAGGGCCGCCAGGAAGAGGCGAGTGGCACGGGCGTGGCGGAGCAGGCGCGGATCGATCGGTTTCACGTGAAACATCCCCCAGTGAGGCTAGGGCGGGTGGCGGGGGCGCGGCCGCGGCTCAGGGCCGGGGCCGCGCCGCGGCGCATCAGTGCGCGTCGGCGATGTGCTGCGTACCGATCCGCTTGCGGAACACCCAGTACGTCCAGCCCTGGTACAGCATCACCACAGGAGTGGCGATCCCCGCACACCAAGTCATGATCTTCAGCGTGTACGGGGTGGACGAGGCATTGGTGACCGTGAGGCTCCAGGCGTCGTTCAGCGAGGACGGCATGACGTTCGGGAAGAGCGCCAGGAAGAGCATCGCGACCGCGGCCGTGATGGTCAGTCCCGAGAGCGCGAAGGACCAGCCTTCCCGCCCCGCCGCGATGGCGCCGATCGACCCGGCCAGTGCCACCACCGCAATGATCATTGCGAGCAGACTCAGGCCGTCGCCGTGTTCGGCCTGGGTCCAGATCAGGAAACCGAGGGCGAGTACTGCGGTGACCAGCCCGAGCCGCAGCGCCAGCAGGCCCGCCCGTTCCCGTATGTCCCCGACCGTCTTGAGTCCGGCGAACACCGCACCGTGGAAGGTGAAGAGGAAGAGCGTGACCAACCCGCCCAGGACGGCGTACGGGTTGAGCAGGTCCCCGAGGCTGCCCACGTACTCCATGTCCGCGTCGATCTTCACCCCGCGCACGATGTTCCCGAAGGCCAGGCCCCAGAGGAAGGCAGGGATCAGCGAGGTCCAGAAGATCGCGTGTTCCCAGTTGGTCTGCCACTTCTCCTCCGGACGCTTGGCCCGGTACTCGAAGGCGACACCCCGCACGATCAGACAGAGCAGGATGACCAGCAGCGGCAGATAGAAGCCCGAGAACAGCGTGGCGTACCAGTCGGGGAAGGCGGCGAAGGTCGCGCCGCCGGCGGTGAGCAGCCAGACCTCGTTGCCGTCCCAGACGGGACCGATCGTGTTGATCAGGACCCGGCGTTCCTTTCGGTCACGGGCAAGCAGCTTGGTGAGGACGCCGATCCCGAAGTCGAATCCCTCCAGGAAGAAGTAGCCGGTCCAGAGGACGGCGATGAGCACGAACCAGATGTCGTGGAGTTCCATCTCTCAGCTCCTCTGCTCTCAGTAGGAGAAGGCCATCGGCCGGTCGGCGTCGTCGTGGTCGCCGCCGATCCTGGTGGGCGGGTTGAGGTCGGAGTCCGTGAGTTCCGGGGGCCCGGCCTTGATGTACTTCACGAGCAGCCTGACCTCGATCACGGCGAGCGCCGCGTAGAGCAGGGTGAAGCCGATCATCGAGGTGAGCACCTCGCCCTGCGAGACACCGGGGGAGACCGCGTCGCGGGTCTGCAGCACTCCGTAGACGACCCAGGGCTGGCGGCCCATCTCGGTGAAGATCCAGCCCCAGGAGTTGGCGATCAGCGGGAAGAGGAGCGTCCAGAGGGCGACGATCCAGTAGAGCTTGGTGAGCTTCGGGCTCAGCGCCTTGTTCTTGAAGAGGACCAGATGCGGCACCTCGTCCTCACCGGTCCGCAGCCCGGGCCGCAGCATGAACTTCTTCCGCGTCAGCCACAGTCCCAGCAGACCGAGGCCGAAGGACGCCATGCCGAAGCCGATCATCCAGCGGAAGCCCCAGAAGGCGACCGGGATGTTGGGCCGGTAGTCGCCCGGTCCGAACTTCTCCTGCTCGGCCTTGTTGATGTCGTTGATGCCGGGGATGTACGAGTGGAAGTCGTCGTCCGCGAGGAAGGACAGTATCCCCGGGACCGAGATCTCCACGGTGTTGTGGCCCTTGGCCACATCGCCGACCGCGAAGATCGAGAAGGGCGCCGCGTTCTGCCCCTCCCACAGCGCCTCCGCGGCGGCCATCTTCATCGGCTGCTGCTTGAACATGACCTTGCCGAGCAGATCCCCGCTGACGGCGGTGAGCAGTCCGGCGATCACCACGGTGATCAGTCCGAGCCGCAGCGAGGTGCGCATCACCGGGATGTGCTTCTTGCGGGCCAGGTGGAAGGCGGCGATACCGACCATGAACGCGCCGCCGACCAGGAAGGCCGCCGCGATGGTGTGGAAGAACTGGGCGAGCGCGGTGTTCTGGGTGAGCACCTGCCAGAAGTCGGTGAGCTCGGCCCGGCCCCGCTCCTTGTTGATCCGGTAGCCGACGGGGTGCTGCATCCAGGAGTTCGCCGCGAGGATGAAGTACGCGGAGAGGATCGTCCCGATGGAGACCATCCAGATGCAGGCGAGGTGGATCTTCTTCGGCAACCGGTCCCAGCCGAAGATCCACAGTCCGATGAAGGTGGACTCGAAGAAGAAGGCGATCAGCGCCTCGAAGGCGAGCGGTGCACCGAAGATGTCGCCGACGAATCGCGAGTAGGCGGACCAGTTCATGCCGAACTGGAACTCCTGGACGATGCCGGTGACGACGCCCATCGCGATGTTGATCAGGAAGAGCTTGCCCCAGAACTTGGTCGCCCTGAGGTACTTCTGATTGTTCGTCCGCACCCAGGCGGTCTGCAGGCCGGCGGTGAGCGCGGCGAGAGAGATCGTCAGTGGAACGAAAAGGAAGTGGTAGACGGTGGTGATACCGAACTGCCATCGCGCCAACGTCTCGGGCGCCAGAGCCAGCTCCACGTCGTCTCTCCTTACGTCGCCGTAGCCACAGCGGCAATTTGCCCTGTTAATCCGACCGATCATGGGGGAAACAGGACGCGCTTGTGAACGCGTTCACATTCACAAGCATTATGGCGCACACTCCTTCGATGCGTTAGAGGGGGGTACCCCCCAACAGGACGGCCCCACGCGAAGGCCCCCGTACCTCCGGGAACGAGAGGTACGGGGGCCTTCCGGTACATCCGGGCGGACGGGTCGGGCTACAGCTCCTTGCGGTACGCCGCCGCGACCCTCAGGAACACGTCGTTCGCCTCGTCCTCACCGATCGTGACCCGCACGCCTTCGCCGGCGAACGGCCTGACCACGACACCGGCGCGCTCACAGACCCCGGCGAAGTCGACCGTGCGGTCACCGAGCCGCAGCCAGACGAAGTTGGCCTGGGACTCCGGCACGGACCAGCCCTGGTCCGCCAGAGTCTGCTGGACCCGGTTGCGCTCACAGACCAGGGCACCGACCCGGCCCAGGAGTTCGTCCTCGGCGCGCAGCGACGCGACCGCCGCGTCCTGGGCCAGCTGACTGACCCCGAAGGGCACCGCCGTCTTGCGCAGCGCGGCCGCGACCGGCTCGTGGGCCACCGCGAACCCGACCCGCAGACCGGCCAGACCGTAGGCCTTGGAGAACGTCCGCAGCACGGCCACGTTGGGCCGGTCCCGGTAGATCTCGATGCCGTCCGGCACCTCCACGTCGCGGATGAACTCCTTGTACGCCTCGTCGAGCACCACGAGCACATCGCCCGGCACCCGGTCCAGGAACCGCTCCAGCTCGGCCCTGCGCACCACGGTCCCGGTCGGGTTGTTGGGGTTGCAGACGAAGATCATCCGAGTGCGGTCCGTGATCGCGTCGGCCATCGCGTCGAGGTCGTGCACGTCGCCGTCGGTCAGCGGAACCTTCACCGACGTCGCACCGCTGACCTGGGTGATGATCGGGTACGCCTCGAAGGAGCGCCAGGCGTAGATGACCTCGTCGCCCGGGCCCGACGTGGCCTGGAGCAGCTGCTGGGCCACGCCTACGGAGCCGGTGCCGGTGGCGAGATGCGAGACGGGCACGCCGAACCGGTCGGCCAGCTCGTTCATCAGTCCGGTGCATGCCATGTCCGGGTACCGGTTGAAGTTCGCGGCCGCGGCCAGCGTGGACTCCATCACCCCGGGCAGCGGCGGATAGGGGTTCTCGTTGGAGGACAGCTTGAACGCGACCGGTCCGTCGGCCGCCGCCGGCCTGCCCGGCACATAGGCGGGTACGCCGTCCAGTTCGGCGCGCAGCTTGGGGCTCGTCTCGCTCACCGCAGGTCCTCCTAGACCGTTGCACACATCAATGCTGCTCACCTTATGAGGATTGAGCGCGGCTGCGAATGGCGCAGCGGCGGAATCCTCCGGTGGGCCCGGAAATGGGGGGAGCGTTCTTCACCCCGGCGCGCGCCGGTGGCTCACTCCGTGGCGCGCATCCCCCGAAGAGGTGAGTTGAGACCTCTTCGAAACATCGACCACTTGGCAGGCCCATCGACATCGGTACATGACACACTATGGTGCATCCACTCAACGCCCTTGTTTTGCAAGTCACTTGAGTGGTTATGATCATGCAGAAACGTGCCTGTCAACAGATGAATATGCGACCGGCCCAATCGCCCGTCCGAGCCCTACTATCGGCTCGCCATGACAGCAGCAGGGAAGCACCAGGTGAGCCGGACGGAGACCCCCCGGCGCGGCGGCCGGCAGGGACGAGCGGGAATCCGGGACGTGGCCGCCGCCGCCGGGGTCTCCATCACGACCGTCTCCGACGCGCTCAACGGCAAGGGCAGGCTCCCGGACGCCACCCGCCGCCATGTCCGCGAGGTCGCCGAGCGCCTGGGCTACCGCCCGTCCGCCGCGGCCCGAACCCTCCGTACCGGCAGGTCCGGCCTCATCGGCCTGACCGTGACGACGTACGGGGATGAACCTTTCACCTTCACCGAATTCGCGTACTTCGCGGAGATGGCCAGAGCGGCCACCTCCGCCGCGCTCGCCCGCGGCTACGCCCTCGTCATCCTCCCCGCGACCTCGCGCCACGACGTCTGGTCGAACGTCGCGCTCGACGGCACCGTCGTCGTCGACCCCTCCGACCAGGATCCGGTCGTCACCGAACTCGTCCGCCAGGGGCTGCCCGTGGTCTCGGACGGCCGCCCGGCCGGACCCTTACCGGTCACCGCCTGGGTCGACAACGACCACCGGGCCGCCGTGCTCGATCTCCTCGACCATCTCGCCGCCGCCGGAGCCCGCCGCATCGGCCTGCTCACCGGCACCACCACCGACACCTACACCCGGCTCTCCACGACCGCGTACCTCCACTGGTGCGAGCGTGTCGGCCAGGACCCGGTGTACGAGTCCTATCCCGCCCACGACCCGTGCGCGGGAGCGGTCGCCGCCGATCGCCTCCTCGCCCGTCCGGACCGGCCCGACGCCGTCTACGGGCTCTTCGACCCCAACGGCACCGATCTGCTGGCGGCCGCCCGCCGGTACGGCCTGCGCGTCCCCGAGGACCTGCTGCTGGTCTGCTGCAGCGAGTCCAACGTGTACGCGACGACCGAGCCGCCGATCACCACACTCTCGCTCAAGCCGCGCCGGATCGGCACAGCGGTGGTCCAGCTCCTGATCGACGCCATCGAAGGTGTCGACCACGACGGCCCGGTGGAGCAGGTGATACCGACGGAACTCATCGTCCGGACGTCCTCGCAACGCCGTCCGCCCCGCACGACGGTCAGCGCCCCACGCTCCCCTTCGGGGGACTGATCAGCAGAATTGGGGCAAATCGACCGGTGAACCTTACGTGCGCCCGGATTCACCACCCCTGGTGCGTCACACAGCACGATCCGCATTCCTATGATGGGCGCACGACACCGCGGACCACCCCGACCAGCAGGGCCCGTCAGGTGTACGGCGGCGCGACGGTGGTGGAGGGGTCGATGACACAGGGGGCCGGTCAGGAACCCGTGGTGCGGACGGCGACGTTGCGTGACTTCCGCGTACCGCCATACGCACAGACTCCGGTGCCGCCCGCGGCGCCGCATCCGGGCAGCGTCATTCCCGACGGCGAGCCGGAGGGGTACACACCCACCGCGCGCGATCTTCCCGTGATCAGCCGGGACGACACCGCCCAGGTGCAGACCGTCCCGGACCCGCGGCCCGCCCAGGACCCCGCGCTCGGTCCGCTGTACGTCGTCGGTGACGTCCACGGCTATCTGGACGAGCTCCACGCCGCCCTCGCCGGACAGGGCCTCATCGACGCCGAGGGCGCCTGGGCCGCGGGCAACGCCCGGCTCTGGTTCCTCGGCGACTTCACCGACCGCGGCCCGGACGGCATCGGCGTCATCGAGCTGGTCATGCGCCTGTCCGCGGAGGCGGCGGCCGCCGGCGGCTACTGCAAGGCACTGATGGGCAACCACGAACTGCTGCTCATCGGCGCCAAGCGGTTCGGCGACACACCGGTGAACTCCGGTGCGGGCACGGCCACGTTCCAGGCCGCGTGGCTGCTCAACGGCGGCCAGCGAAGCGACATGGAGCGACTCCAGGACCACCACCTCCAGTGGATGTCCCGGCTCGACGCGGTCGTCGAGGAGGACGGGCATCTGCTGATGCACTCCGACACGACGGCGTACCTCGAATACGGCTCGACCATCGAGGACGTCAATGACACCGTGCACGCCATTCTCACGCGCAACGACGCCGATGAGTGCTGGGACCTGTTCCGCAAGCTCACCAGGCGGTTCGCCTTCCGCGACGACACCGGACCGCAGGCCGTCCAGGAGCTGATGGCGGCGTACGGCGGACAGCGCATCGTCCATGGGCACAGCCCCATTCCGTATCTGCTCGGCGAGGTCGGCTCGGAGGACGGCGAGGACAGCGCCGGCCCGCTGGTGGAGGGTCCGCACGTCTACGCGGGCGGGCTCGCCATCGCCATGGACGGTGGCGTGACCATGGCCGGAAAGCTACTGGTCGTCCAGCTGCCCCTGCATGACTGACGGTCTGCGGGGAAGACGCATCCCGACCTGACCACGCCGACCACCGGGCCTATTTACGGAAACCCCCTGTCACCCCGTGCCGTGGGCGCTCTACCATCGGCGTATCAGTAGCAGGCTCTCCTCCGTTTCTGCCCAACTTCCCGGTCCAAGCGGGTAATCAGGCCCAACGGAGCATCGGGGGATGCAGATGAACAGCGCTCCGCACCTGCTGGCCGAGGACCGACCCGAGTACGAGCGGATCCTCGGCGACGCGCTGCGTCACGCTCACGAACGACCGGATCTCGCCACAGTCGGCGAACGGCTCAACCCGGAACAGCTGCGCACCATGGCGCTCAACGCAACCGCCCTGATCACCGCGGCGTCCGCGACCGAGTACGAGCACTACGTGAAGGCCCGGGCCGAGCTCCGCGGACCTGCCGCCGACTCAGCCCAGGGCTCGGGTCTGGGGTCCGACGCGGACGATCCGGACCGGCCGGGCGCCGGGATAGGGGCAGTCGTCACCGTCCTGGCACCGATGCTCGCCGGCACCGCCGCACTGATCTTCCTGCTCGTCGGCTACATCCTGAAGATACTCAGCCCACCCCCCTCGTTCGCCGACACCATGGTCACCGCCGGCTGGTTCTTCGCCGCGGTGACGGCCGCCGCGATACTGGCCGCCGCCGTCGGACTGCTCATCACCGCGGTGCGCAACGGATCGACCTCACTGCCCGCCGAGGACATCGAGGACGAACTGCCTGAGGAGGTGGCGCGTGCCAGGGAGGCCTGGCGTCATGCGCTGCTGGAGCGCGGCATACTGCCGTTCCTGCGGGACGCGCTCGCCGATCCCACGGCCGGTGCCGCGTCGCGTACGCCTCACCCCTCGGCCAACCGCATCCCGAAGATCGGATACAGCAGCCCGGACTTCTCGGGCCCGGACGAAGGTCCGGCCGCAGGCCCCCGGCCGTCGTTCACGAGCCCGGACTTCACCAGCCCGGACTTCGGCGGCCCGGAACACACCCCGGAATGACCGGCCGCTCCGCCCGGCGGAACCCTGCCGTGAACGGCGATGTCCGGCAGCTGCATGATGACCGTGCCGGCCGTCGGTGGCCAGGCCCGGAGCGGGGGTGCGCATGGCTGAGACCGAGGAATCCCGGAGACCGCCACAGCGGCTCTGGGCCCACGAGCCCTCGTGGCCGCCTCGCCCCGCCCCGCCGAAGCGGCGGCGGTCGAACCTCTTCCTCACCGTCGTCGGGCTGGCGATCGGAGCGGCAGTCGTCGTCATCGTGCCCGCGGTACTCCTCGCCCTACTGATTCTCGGCCGCTGGTTGACCGCACCGCCGGTGCCCGACGGCGAGCCCCTGCGGCTGGCGAAGACCGAACTGGTGGGAACGTGGCAGGACGAAGACGGCGGACGTCTGGTGGTGGCCGGGGACGCCACGTTCAGCGCCGTGGACGTCTGCGGCGACTATTCGGACGGCGCCACCGGCGCCCAATCCGGCTTCGATCTCGCTTCCACCATGAGCGGTCAGTAGCAGTCGCACCGGTACGCGCCCGGCGGTGGCGGGGCCCGGTACGCGCCCGCCACCGCTCACCTTGCGGCCGGCGCTGACCGCGCGCAATCCGCCGAGATGTAGTCGAGATACCGCATCCATCGGTCGGCCGGGCGGAGCCTCGTACCGGGTACGAGCCGTCCGGTCGGAGCGAAGGGCCCGCGACTCCCCCATGAGGTCGCGGGCCCTCCTGTGGGGTGCCGAATCAGTCCGCCAGCGGCAGGTAGACCCGGTTCCCGGCGGCCGCGAACTCCTTGGACTTCTGGAGCATGCCCTCGGCGATCTCCTCGCCCGACGCGGTCGGCTCGTCACCGCCGAACTGCTCCGTGATGCTTCTGCTGATCTTCATCGAGCAGAACTTCGGGCCGCACATGGAGCAGAAGTGCGCCGTCTTCGCGGGCTCGGCGGGCAGCGTCTCGTCGTGGAACTCCCGTGCCGTGTCCGGGTCGAGCGCCAGGTTGAACTGGTCCTCCCAGCGGAACTCGAACCGCGCGTCCGACAGCGCGTCGTCCCAGTCCTGCGCCCCCGGATGCCCCTTGGCGAGGTCCGCCGCGTGGGCGGCGATCTTGTACGTGATGACGCCCGTCTTCACGTCGTCCCGGTCGGGCAGGCCCAGGTGCTCCTTGGGCGTGACGTAACAGAGCATCGCCGTACCCCACCAGGCGATCATCGCGGCGCCGATGCCCGAGGTGATGTGGTCGTACGCCGGGGCGACATCGGTGGTCAGCGGGCCGAGCGTGTAGAAGGGCGCCTCCTCGCAGATCTCCTGCTGGAGGTCGATGTTCTCCTTGATCTTGTGCATCGGGACATGGCCCGGGCCCTCGATCATCGTCTGGACGCCGAACCGCTTGGCCACCGAGTTGAGTTCGCCGAGCGTACGCAGTTCTGCGAACTGTGCCTCGTCGTTGGCGTCGGCGATGGAGCCGGGACGCAGCCCGTCGCCCAGCGAGTACGTCACGTCGTACGCCGCGAGGATCTCGCAGAGCTCCTCGAAGTTCTCGTACAGGAACGACTCCTTGTGGTGCGCGAGACACCAGGCCGCCATGATCGATCCGCCGCGGGAGACGATGCCGGTCTTGCGGCGGGCGGTCAGCGGGACATACGGCAGCCGTACGCCGGCGTGCACCGTCATGTAGTCGACGCCCTGCTCGGCCTGTTCGATGACGGTGTCCTTGTAGATCTCCCAGGTCAGCTCCTCCGCCCTGCCGTCGACCTTTTCGAGGGCCTGGTAGAGCGGCACGGTCCCGATCGGGACCGGGGAGTTGCGCAGCACCCACTCACGGGTGGTGTGGATGTTGCGGCCGGTGGAGAGATCCATGACCGTGTCGGCACCCCAGCGGGTCGCCCAGGTCATTTTCTCGACCTCCTCCTCGATGGAGGAGGTGACTGCCGAGTTCCCGATGTTGGCGTTGACCTTGACCAGGAATCGCTTGCCGATGATCATCGGCTCGATCTCCGGGTGGTTGACGTTGGCCGGCAGGACCGCCCGGCCGGCGGCGATCTCGTCGCGCACGATTTCGGGTCCGACGTTCTCCCGGATCGCCACGTACTCCATCTCCGGAGTGATCTCGCCCCGGCGGGCGTACGCGAGCTGGGTGACCGGCCGGCCGTCGCGGCTGCGGCGCGGCTGGCGCGGGCACCCGGGGAAGACCGCGTCGAGGTTGCGCAGTCCGCCACGGGGCGAGGTGTGCTTGAGCCCGTCGTCCTCGGGGCGGACCGGGCGGCCCGCGTACTCCTCGGTGTCACCGCGGGCGGTGATCCAGTTCTCCCGCAACGGCGCGAGGCCGCGGCGCACGTCGGTATCGGTGGTGGGATCGGTGTACGGACCCGACGTGTCGTACAGCGTCACGTCCTTGCCGTTGGTGAGGTGCACCTGCCGGACCGGCACCCGGAGGTCCGGGCGCGAGCCCTGGACGTATCCCTTGTGCCAGCCGATGGACTTCCCGGCCTCGTCGCCCCGGTTCGAGGCAGGCGTGCGTGCATCCGATGTGGTCATGAGACCTACTCCCTACGCCGGCATTACCCGGTAACAGGTTCAGCGGTCGGCGCAGCCTTCCCCGTACGGATGTACGGATGTCAGCGCCCTCTCAGCCCGGTGCTCCGAGCTCCCGCGTGTGCAAAGGTGCGACCACGCTAACGCCCGGAGCGGCGTACTGAACAGAGGGCCTCTTCCCTTCTTGCGATGATCCCCCCTGTGACGTCCCTCCAGAGTGACCCCGGAACGCAGGAACACCAGCACCACAGCCACTCGCACGGCCACGGTCCTGCAGCGCCGGTCTCCCAGCATTTGCGCAAGGTCATCGCGGCCGTACTGATCCCGTTCGCCGCCGCGGTCGTTGTCGGTCTGGTGGTGCTCTGGCCGGGCGGTGCGCCCGCGCACGAGCGCACCGGTGTCGGCTTCGACCGGCAGACCCAGCAGGGCAAGGTGGTGAGTGTCGAGACGGTCGGATGCGAGGACGTGAACGCCTCGCAGGCACCCGTGACCGGTGACACCGCGGCGTCCTCGGGGGGATCGGCCACCGGCCGGGAACCGGGGCTGTGCAAGAAGGCCTCGGTCCGTGTGACGACCGGACCCGACGAGGGACGGAAGTTCGTCGAGATCGTCCAGCCCGGCGCCCCGCGTCAGTTGCGTGAGGGGCAGGGCGTGGTCGTGGCGTACGCCCCCGACGCACCGCACGACCTGCAGTACTCCGTGACGGATGTGGACCGCAAGTTCCCGATGGTGCTGCTGGCCGGTATCTTCGCGCTCGCGGTGGTCGTGGTCGGCAGGCTGCGCGGGGTGATGGCGCTGGTCGCCCTCGCCGTCTCCTTCGCCGTACTGACCCTGTTCATCCTCCCGGCCGTGCTCCAGGGGTCGAATCCGCTGCTGGTGGCGGTCGTCGGGGCCGGCGCGATCATGCTCATCGCGCTCTACATGTGCCACGGAGTGACCGCCCGCACCTCGGTCGCGGTCATCGGCACGCTGATCTCACTGCTGCTGATCGGACTGCTCGGTTCGCTCTTCATCGGCTGGGCGAGCCTGTCCGGGAACACCGATGACAGCACCGGTCTGATCCACGGGCTGTACCCGCACATCGACATGAGCGGTCTGCTGCTGGCCGGCGTCATCATCGGTTCGCTGGGTGTGCTCGACGATGTGACGGTCACCCAGACGTCGGCGGTCTGGGAGCTGCACCAGGCGGATCCGTCGATGGGTGTGCGGAAGCTGTACCGCGCGGGGATCAGGATCGGCCGCGACCACATCGCCTCCGTGGTCAATACGCTGGTGCTCGCCTATGCCGGTGCCGCGCTTCCCCTGTTGCTGCTGTTCTCGATCGCGCAGAGCAGCGTGGGGGCGGTGGCCAACAGCGAGCTGGTGGCGGAGGAGATCGTCCGGACGCTGATCGGCTCGATCGGCCTGGTCGCCTCGGTGCCGGTGACGACGGTGCTCGCGGCGCTGGTGGTCTCCGCGGACCGCACAGATCCCGGCGCGGAAGCCGTGGCTTCAGGACCTGTACGGGGCGGAAGGGGCCGGCGTCGCAGGGCGAGGCGTTGAGCGTCTCGACGTGGAGCACATATCACCCGTTCGGCAGAGGCTGCGTTCGACCGGCCGGCGGGGCGTCGGCGCGGTCTCCTTCAACCGGCGTTCTGTTCCTTGGCCAGAATGCGGCCCAGAGCGTCTTCCAGACTGCCCTCGAAGTCACTCAGCGTGCACTCCTGTCCGAGCGGTACGAGCTTGTCCGTCCGGTCGAGGAACGCCACGAGCGGCGCGGTGCCGGCCCTGAAGAGCGCGCGGTCCGGGCCGACCTGAAGGCGGATGTGTACGTCGGAGAGCCCCTCGGGCTCGGTGGGGCTGATGTGCACATCGCCGTCGCCACTGGGGCTGTTGAGCCCGTCCAGCAGCAGCTCACGGCCGAAAGCCCAGGTGACGGGGGCGTCGCCGGGCAGGTGGAAGGTCATCCGGATCGCGTACGGATCGCACACCTCGTACCGGAGCTCCACCGGGATACGGAATGAGAGTTCCTCGGAGACGAGGAAGCTCATCATGACCTCAGCTTGAACCGACTCGCGCATCGTTCAACCCCGCAGTAGATGAATCTGGCCAGGAATGATCCCCCATGGCCCTATTGACGCCATCGTGGTGCACGCGATAGCAGATCACAAGGAGTGATTTTTCAGATACTGATAGAGAACACGAACGAACGCAAGAGGCTCGACACTTCGATGCGTAGTCGTTCGATTGCGGGGAGCAACCGGTCTTCCTGGTCGAGGGGTACAGAAATCGCCACGGCGGCTGCAGTGAACCCGGCCGCGATCGGGATGGCTGCGCAGACCGTCCCGAGGGCGTACTCCTGTCGCTCGACGACGGGTTGCACGTGCTCCGATGCCCTCAGGCGAGCGAGGAGCGCCGCTCGGTCCCGGACCGAATAGCGGGTCAGCGGCTGCACGGGGTGACGGTCGAGATGGTCCTGGCGGGCCTTGTCGTCGAGCTGGCTCAGCAGACACTGACCGATGGCGTGGGCGTACCCGGTCTCCCGGAACGGGGCCCACTCCTCCACCGCGGGGACGGCCGGGGTGTCGGCTGCCGCCAGGAGTTCGATCTCGCCCTCTCGATAGACGGCGCAGTAGACCGGTGTCCCGATGATGTCGCGCCACCGGGCCAGCGACTGGGTCATCGCGCCGCGGCGACTGTGCAGAGCGCCGTCGTCGACGAGCCTCTCGGCGGCAGCACCGAAGAGGAACACACCGTTCTCGCGCCGCAGGTAGCCCTCATGGGTCAGGGTGCGCAACAGGTGGTAGGCGGTGGGAAGGGGAAGCCCCGCCTCCCGGGCGAGCTGTTTGGCGGGCGCCCCGTCCCGGTGAGCACCCACAGCCTCCAACAGCCTCAACGCCCGCTGAACCGAACCGATCAACGTCGGGACAGCGGTACTCGATGCCGTGGCCAAAATTCACCCCCAGGCATGGCGACGGGCGGTCAGCCCGTCCGTGGGGGCCGCCCCCACGGGCTTGCCGCGATACCGGGGTCCGCAGACCGGACGTACGCACATTCCACTGGTCACGGTGGCGACGGACAGTCATTTCTCAGGTGGCGGCAGCGAACTGCCACTGTATCGGCCGGCTTCGCGGGGGGCACCGTTTCACATTCCCCTTAGCTCAGCTGGGCTAATTACCCGACTGGTGCCCGGCTCCGACCTACCAGTCACCCCTCGATGACGAGGACGACATGAACTTCCGTACGACGAAAATGAGCCCGCCGACCAGAATGACGAACAGCAGCGCCTTGAAGAGCAGACCGATCACGAAGCCGATCACACTGGCGATCAGGCCGCCGAACACCACGATCGCGATGACGGGCACCGCGACCCACTTCACCCACCAGGGCATCCCCGCGAATATCTCCCGCACAGCCATCGTCCCTACCTCGTCTCTGTGAGTCCCTGCTGCGGTGAGCATCCGTGTCGATGAGCACCTGCTTCGATGCTAGAGGCGTCGAGGCCGCCGGCGGGTACGCCGGAGCCCTTGGACTCCCCTGATCGATCCCCTAGGGATCCCTGAGGTGCGGCTCAGCTCTCCGGCGGAGAGAAGACCACCATGACCCGCAGATCCTCCGTGACGTGATGGAACCTGTGGGCCGCACCGGCCGGCACGTACACCACGCTCCCCCTGCCCACCTGCGTCGTCTCCATGCCCACGGTGATCGATGCGCGCCCGCTGACCACGAAGTAGACCTCGTCCTGGTTGTGCGGCTGCTGCGGGTCGAGCTCGCCGGCGTCCAGTGCGTACAGGCCGACGGACATGTGCCGCTCCCGCAGGAACTGCAGATAAGCGCCGTCGTTGGCGACTCGCTCCGCCTCCAGGTCGTCCAGCCTGAATGCCTTCATGATCCGCCCGCTCCTCGCCTCTGTACTGCCGGTGTTCGCAATCGATCGTGTCTGCCACGATCAGACACATGAAGAATTTTGTAGTCAAGACGATCGCCAACGCGGGTGCGCTGGCCGTGGCCATCTGGCTGCTCGACGGCATCACGCTGTCGGGCGGCAGCACCGGCCGCAAGGTGCTCACCCTGGTCCTTGTCGCGCTGCTCTTCGGGTTGGTCAACTTCCTGGTGAAGCCGGTCGTGAAGCTGCTCACTTTGCCGCTGTTCATCCTCACCCTCGGGCTGATCACCCTCGTGGTGAACGCGCTGATGCTGATGCTGACCTCCTGGCTGGCCGGCCAGTTCAGTCTCAGCTTCCACGTGGACGGTTTCTGGACCGCGGTGCTGGGCGGACTGATCATCGCGATCGTGTCCTGGGCGCTGAACGTGGTCCTGCCCGACGAGGACTGATCCGAAGTCCGCTGAAAAAGCGGGGCCGACGGGGCTCCGTGACGAGAAAGAGCAGAGGGAACAGCATGAGCACCATGGGCGACGGGACGCGGGCGGTACGCGCAGGCCTTCCCGAACCGCAGCAGTACGAACCCACGCTGCCCGGGCCGGTCTTCGCCGCGCATTTCCACCTCTCCGGCGAGCCGACCGGTCCGTACACCTACGGTCGGGACACCAATCCGACCTGGACCCACCTGGAGCGGGCGATCGGCGAGCTCGAAGCGCCGGGGGAGGCGGTCGAGACCACGGTGTTCGCCTCCGGCATGGCGGCGATCTCCGCCGTGCTGCTGTCCCAGGCGCGCTCCGGCGACACGGTCGTCCTGCCCGACGACGGCTATCAGGCACTGCCTTTGGTACGTGAGCAGCTGGAGGCGTACGGCGTCGAGGTGCGGACCGCGCCGACGGGGGGCGACGGACAGCTGGCGGTCCTGGAAGGGGCCAGGCTGCTGTGGATCGAGACGCCGTCCAATCCGGGGCTCGACGTCTGCGACCTGCGGCGGCTCATCGGGGCCGCGCATGAGGCGGGCGTGCTGGTGGCCGTCGACAACACGCTCGCCACGCCGCTCGGACAGCGCCCGCTGGAGCTGGGCGCCGACTTCTCGGTGGCCAGTGACACCAAGGGCATGACCGGGCACGGCGACATCCTGCTGGGCCATGTGACCTGCCGTGATCCGGAACTGGCGGCAGGGGTGAGGCGCTGGCGCAAGGTCGTCGGCGCGATCCCCGGCCCGATGGAGGCCTGGCTCGCGCACCGTTCGTTGTCCACGCTGGAACTGCGGATCGACCGGCAGTGCGCCAACGCGCTCGTCCTCGCCGAGGCCCTGGGCAAGCGGCAGGAGGTGACCGGCCTGCGGTATCCCGGCCTGCCGACCGACCCTTCGCACCCGATCGCCCTGCGGCAGATGCGGCGCTTCGGCTCCGTCGTGTCGTTCGTGCTGCCCGACCGCGAGATCGCCGAGCGCTTCCTGGCCGGCCTGCGGCTGGTCGACGACGCCACCAGCTTCGGCGGCGTGCGCTCCACCGCGGAACGGCGGGCCCGCTGGGGCGGCGACGCCGTACCGGAGGGCTTCATCCGTTTCTCGGTCGGGGCCGAGGACGTGAACGACCTGGTCGCCGATGTGGAGCGCGCGCTGGACGAGGCGGTGGCCGGGCGCTGAACAGTCCGGCCGGCAGCGGGTGATCCGGCGGTACGGACGGTCCGAGCCTCCCCCCTCGTGGCTCGGACCGTCCCGGTTCCACGCGCGAAGAACCGCCTGAGCAAGGCTAATTGACTCTGCGTCAGTGTCCAATCACAGTAGCGACAGCGACCTATCGACATATTTATAGTTGTTCGGGTCGGACGCGTCTCACAGGCGGGAGGGACAGGAAATGGACCTGACCCTGCTGCGCACATTCGTCGCGGTGCACCGGGCCGGCTCCTTCACCCGGGCCGCCGCGCTGCTCGGTCTCTCCCAGCCTGCGGTCACCTCGCAGATCCGCACGCTGGAACGGCAACTGGGCCGCCCGCTCTTCCTGCGCAGGGCCCGCGGCGTCACCCCGACGAGCATCGGCGACGAGCTCGCACACCGGGCCGCCCCTCATCTGGACGCACTGGTCGAGATCGCCGAGACCGGGCTCGACGAGGAGTCGGCCGTACGGACGCTGCATCTGGCCGGCCCCCCGGAATTCACCTCGCTGCGCGCGCTGCCCGCGCTCACCCCGCTCATCTCCCAGGGGATCGCACTGCGCAGTTCGTTCCTCGCCGATGCCGAGGAGGCGCTGGAAGGTCTGGCAGCCGGACATCATGATCTGGCCATCTCGACGGCCAGGCCACGCGGTGAGCTGCTCACCGCGACTCCGCTCTGCGACGAGGAGCACGTGCTGGTCGCCTCCCCCCGCTGGGCGGCACGCCTCGGCCCCGGAGCGCTGCGGCACAAGGGTCCCCTGATGCTGCAGCAGCTGCCCGTGGTGGAGGTGCATGAGAGCCTGCCACTGGTCTCCCGCTACTGGGCCGCCGTCTTCGACAGCCCGCCGGCGGCCGCGGGCACCGTCGTGGTGCCGGATCTGCGCGCGGTCCTGGAGTGCACCGCGGCGGGCGCGGGACTGGCCGTGCTGCCGCGCTATCTGTGCGAGGGAGCGCTGGAACGGGGCGAGGTCGTGGCGCTCCTGGACCCGCCCGTGCCGCCGCTGCGCACCTATTTCCTGGCCGCGCGGACCGGCACACTCGCGCTTCCGCACATTGCGCGGGCGCACGAGACCCTGGCGCAGGCTGCTGCCCACTGGTGACCCCACGGCATGGGAGGTGTTTCAGAAGGGGTTCTGTGGGCCACTCTCTTGCCATGACCGAACGTCCCGTGGTCAAGCGCACCGCACGCGCCATCCTGCTCGACGGCAACGACCTCATCCTCATCAAGCGCACCAAGCCGGGTGTGGATCCGTACTGGCTCACGCCGGGAGGCGGGGTCGAGCCAGAGGACGCGACCGTCGTCGACGCCCTCCACCGCGAGGTGGACGAGGAGCTCGGCGCCAAGATCACCGATGTGGTCCCCTGCTTCGTCGACACCGTGGAACACATCGAGGGCGGTGGGGTGAAGGGCGTGAAGGTGCAGCATTTCTTCGTCTGCCGCCTGGACTCGATGGACCTGTCCCGGCGCCACGGCCCCGAGATCGACGACCCCTGCGGGGAGTACGACGTCGTACGGGTGCCGTTCAGCCGGATCGGGATCGCCGCCGTCCATCTCGTACCGCTGTCGCTGCGGCACTATCTGGACGGCAATATCGAGGGCGTGCGGGCGATGCACGCACCGGACCTGGGCTGATCCGGGCGCGTCACCCGAGCCCGGTCAGGCCGGGCTCATGGGCGCCAGCTCCTCGAGGGCGTCGTGCCGGATGCGCTCGGGCGGCACACCGACGCCTCTGAGTACGTCCACGCTGCTGCGGATCATCCCCGGCGGGCCCGCGAGATAGGCGTCGTACCCCTGCCATGGGCCGCCCTGGCGCACCACGTCGAGCAACGGGCCCTGCGTTCCCCCTCCCTTCCGGTCGGAGACGACCGCTCGCACGGCAAGCCAGGGGTAGGTGCGCTGAAGCCGCATCATCGTGTCGATGTCATACAGGTCGCGGTCGCTGCGTGCGCCGTAGTAGACCTTCACGGGGCGCCGGTCGCCGTGCTCGGCGACATCCTCGACGAGCGCCTTGATCGGGGCGATGCCCGTACCGCCGCCCAGGCAGAGCAGCCCGTTGTGGGTGGTGTGGTCGACCGTCATCGAGCCGCTGGGCGGGCCGAGACGCACCACGTCGCCGGGGCGGGCCCGGTGCACCAGGGCACGGGAGACCCAGCCCGCCGGGATCGCCTTGACATGGAAGGTGAGCAGACCGTCGGGCCGGGGGGCCGAGGCGAAGGAGTAGTGCCGCCAGACCCTCGGCCACCACGGGGTCTCCATGGCGGTGTACTGACCGGCGAGGAAGGGATACGCCTGGTCCGGGCGGACGGTGACGACCGCTATCTCCGGCGTTCTGAGGTCGTGGGAGACGATCTCCGCGAACCACCAGGCAGGAGCCCGCTCCTCGTCCTCGGCAGCCGCGTCGATCATGATCTGCGAGATCGCGGTGTAGGCACGGATCCAGGCCGCTTCGGTCTCGTGGTCCCAGGTGGTGGCGTAGCGACTCAGCGCGCCGAGGAGAGCCTCACCCACCGCGGGATAGTGCGCGGGCAGAGTGCCGTACTTGCGGTGCCCACGGCCCAGTGCGCCGAGGTACTCGGTCAGTGCGGCCGGGTCGTCCATCCGGTCGGCAGCCGTGAGGATCGCCCGCAGGAGACGGTCGCGCTGGGTGTCCATCGCGGCCGGGAACAGGGCGCGGAGGTCGGGGTGGCGCACGAAGAGCAGCCCGTAGAAATGCGAGGCGGTCCGGTCCGCGACAGGAGCGATCTCTGTCAGGGTGCGATGGACCAGGGCCGCATCACGGGATCTCAGCGTTCCGTCGCCGGTCGGCATGGTGGCCGGAGCATCCATCACTGTGCCTCGCCTCGAACATCTTCTGGTCGCATCGCGCACCGACACCGCCCGCACTGCCTGCGGTCGCCTCAGCATGCACGCGACGACCGCAGGTCGGACAAATAGCGGGAAGTCCGGGTATCCGAATCAGTTTTCCCGTTACGCTCCCTTGCCCCATGGCTGTGTCGGGAATCCGCAGCACGGTGTGACATGCCTGTCGGCCCGGGACCACGCCCCGCAGCCCTGCGGTGAGAACTGCCGGTGCCGAGAGGGAAGCAACACGGGATCGACGCGGGCCGGCCCATGGCCGGCACCCAGCTGCCCTGCGTGCAACGCCGTGTTTCACGTGAAACCGCTCGTGTGCACGGCTCACTCCGAAGGCCTCCGCCGGACGCCTCGACGCCGCAGCCGTGACGACCGGGTCAGCGCGGCCGACGATATGCGTATCGGCCAGTTCCGGTAAAGCGGTGGACGAGCCCGCACCCCGTCGGACAGCCTGGCCTCCATGCCCAGCCCACTGCCCCGTCCGCACGCCGACGCGCCCATTCGGCGCCTCACCCGGGGAGACCTGGTCCCCTGCGCCGATCTCTGCGAGGACCGCGGCTGGCCGCGCGACGAGCACCGATGGGGACTGCTTCTCTCCGCAGGAACGGGCTACGGCATCGATGATCCCGAGGGCAAAGGCCTGATGGCCACCTGTGTGGTGACCTCGTACGGCCCGGGGCTCGCCGCCGTCGGCATGCTGCTCGTCGCCGAGCGGTACGCGCGGCAGGGAATCGCCCGACGCCTGATGCGCCATGTGATCGAAGTGTCAGGGGAGTCTTCCCTCAGCCTGTACGCGACGGAAGCCGGACGGCCGCTCTACGAAGAACTCGGCTTCGAAACGGCGGGCCGGGCCGAGCGCCTCAGCGGCCATTTCCAGCCGCCGGCCACGGCATCAGGCGAGCGCGCCGCGGCAGCGTCCGCCGTGACCGTCCGTCCCGCGACGGCCGAGGATCTGCATGCCATGCTCCGCCTGGATGCGGAGGTCTTCGGCGCCGACCGGACACATGTCCTCGCCCGGCTGCCGGCGTTCGCCGATCATCTCCGGGTCGCGGAGGACCACGGAGAGTTCGCCGGCTACGCGGCGGCCTGGCCCAGCGACGGCGTGCATGCGATCGGCCCGCTGATCGCCCGGGAGGCTTCGACGGCGGCAGCGCTGATCGGCTCGCTCGCCGAAGCGACGGACCGCCCGCTTCGCGTGGACATCGACGCCCGTCATCAGGGGCTGCTGGAACGGCTCAAGGAGTGCGGTCTGCGGTCCGGCTCCGGAACCACGGTGATGACCTACCGGGCTGCGGAGCCGCCCGGGGACTGGAGCCGCCGCTTCGCGCCCTTGACGGTGGCGACGGGCTGACGCGCAGCAGTCCTGGCAGAACCCCGACCGCCTGTCGCCGGGCTGTTGCGCGACGCGGCAGGGCCGGTCCCCCGCGCACCGGTGACCCGCCGTCCGGATGTCCGTCCCCGTGCGCCGGGGCATCCGGGCGCACGGGGGACGCTGTCGCTTTTCCGCTGTGCTCGCGGCGGCTGGGATCTAGCCGAGAGCCGTCACGGCGGCGGTGGCGAAGCCGTGGTCCTGCTCGGGGGCGCCGCCACCCACGCCGACTGCACCGATCAGCCTGCCGTCGCGGAAGACCGGGACGCCGCCGGCGATGAAGAGCAGTGGCCGGTCGAGGGCGGTCGGCAGGGTGTGGAAGAGCCCGCCGGGCTGGACCGCGTCGACGAGGTCGGCGGTCGGGGCGCCGAGCTGGAGTGCTGTGTACGCCTTGCGGGTGCTGGTCTCACCGGCGATGAGAACGGCCCGGTCGTCGCGGCGGAAGGCCAGCAGGTGGCCGCCCGCGTCGAGCACCGTGACGGCAGCGGTGACGCCCGCGGATTCGGCGGCGGTGCGAGCCGTCGCGATGAGGGCTTCCGCGTCCCGGATGGTCAGCGGGGCAACGGCGGTGGGGAGGGCGGTGGTCATGCGGAATTACTCCTTGGTGCGGTGGAAAGTACGCGCCTGTGCCAGGTGCGAGTAACGAGGGGGTGTCAGTGCCGGGCCGCGGCGGACGCGACCGGCTCGGGGACATGGCCGGTGACAAGGCGGCCGCGGGACTCCGTCCGGCGCTCCAGGACGCTGGAGAGGACTGCGATGAACAGGGCCGAGGCGGCCAGCGCGGCGCCGACCCAGTTGGGTGCGGTGTAGCCGAGGCCCGCTGCGATGACGAGTCCGCCGAGCCACGCCGACAGCGCGTTTCCGAGGTTGAAGGCGCCGATGTTGACGGCGGAGGCGAGGGTGGGGGCGCCCGCCGCCTGGTCGAGGACACGCTTCTGCAGCGGCGGTACGGTCGCGAAACCGAGTCCACCGATCAGGACGATGGTGACCGCTGCCGCGATCTTGTTGTGGGCAGTCACGGTGAACAGGGCGAGGACCACTGCCAGGGCGCCCAGCGACAGGTACAGCATCGGCATCAGGTGGCGGTCGGCGAACTTCCCGCCGAGCAGATTGCCACCGACCATGCCGACCCCGAAGAGGACCAGCAGCCAGGTGACGGATGAGTCGGAGTACCCGGCGGTCTCGGTCATCATCGGCGTGATGTAGGTGATCGCGGCGAAGACTCCTCCGAAGCCCAGGACAGTCATCGCCATGGCCAGCAGCACCTGCACATTGCGGAACGCGGCCAGCTCGTGGCGGAGCCGTACGCCTTCGGCCTTCGGCTGCTCGGGCACCAGCCTGGCCACGCCGAGGAGGCCGACGACACCGAGCGCCGCGACGACGAAGAACGTGGTCCGCCATCCGACGCTCTGCCCGATGTAAGTACCGAGCGGAACGCCGACGACGTTGGCGACGGTGAGGCCGGTGAACATCATGGCGATCGCACCGGCCTTCTTCTGCGGGGCCACCAGGTCGGCCGCCACGACGGACCCGATACCGAAGAAGGCACCGTGGGCGAGGGAGGCAATCACCCGCCCGGCGAGCATCACACCGAAGACCGGGGCGACGGCGGACACCACGTTGCCCACGACGAACAGCCCCATCAGAAGCATGAGCATGCGTTTGCGGGTGACCCGGGTGCCCAGAACCGTCATCAGCGGGGCCCCGAGTACGACACCGAGCGCGTACCCCGTGACCAGGAATCCCGCGGTCGGGATGGAGACCTGGAAGTCCGCAGCAACCTCGGGGAGCAGCCCCATGATCACGAACTCGGTGGTTCCGATACCGAATGCCCCGATGGCGAGGGCGAGGAGCGCGAGCGGCATGGGTTTCACCTTCCCTAAAGATTGCGTCTGCGCCTTACGAGCGTCCACAATAATTGCGCACGCATTTAATTGCAAGCGCGGGCTATTGCACATGTCCCCTATCCTGGACGGAAGCAGCTCCGCACCGAGGAGAGACCATGACCGCGACGGACCCCGCACTGACCGCCCTCTCCCAGGGCTGGTGCGCCCTCTCCCTGCTCCACGGCAAGATCGAGGCCCATATCGAGCGGGCCCTGCAGTCCGGGCACGGGCTCAGCGTGCGGGAGTACTCGCTGCTCGACGTCCTGAGCCGGCAGCACAGCGGCCCTGGCGGCCATCTGCAGATGAAGCAGGTCGCTGACGCCGTCGTGCTCAGCCAGAGCGCCACCACCCGCCTGGTCACCCGCCTCGAGGACCGCGGGTTGCTGACCCGGTATCTCTGCGACACCGATCGCCGCGGCATCTACACCGACGTCACCGAAGCCGGTCTGACCCTTCTCGCCGAAGCCCGGCCCACCAACGACACCGCGCTGCGCGCCGCTCTCGACGAGGCTGCCAAGAACCCCGAGCTGGCCCCTCTCGTCAGGACGGTCGAAGAGCTGAAGGCGCCCGCGCAGGCTGCGTGATCTGCGTATTCTGCCGATCATGAGCGATCTGGACATACGCCCTGCAGCCCTCGCCGACCTACCGGCCGTGGTGGCCATGCTCGCGGACGATCCACTGGGCTCGCAGCGCGAGTCACCGGACGATCTCGCCCCGTACCACGCGGCGTTCCAGCGGCTCGCCGACGACCCGAACCAGCATCTGGTCGTCGCGGTACGCGGCGGCACCGTCGTCGGCACTCTGCAGTTGACGGTGATCCCCGGGCTCTCCCGGCGTGGCTCGACCCGCTCCCTCATCGAGGGCGTCCGCGTACATGCCGATGAACGCGGCAGCGGACTCGGCACCCGTCTGATCCAGTGGGCCGTGGACGAATCCCGGCGGCAGGACTGCCAGTTGGTCCAGCTGACGTCCGACGCGACCCGGACCGATGCCCATCGCTTCTACGAACGGCTCGGTTTCTCCGCAAGCCATCTGGGTTTCAAGCTCGCCCTCTGACCACAGCGGGCTCGCCGATCGGAGCCCGCGGGCGCCACCGGAGCGGAATCGACGGGATCCCAAGGACCGAAGGAGCTTTCGGATGCACGTCATCGACGACGCACAACGCCGTGTCCGGCTCGGCCGACGTCACCTCCTGGCCCCCTCCGGACGGGTCTCGTCCGCGGTGGCCGTAGCCGACGCGGTCGTGGCCCTCCATGCCACCGATGCGGCCACCGTCTTCCTTTCGACCTGCGCCCGACTCTCCGAGGCAGCTGTGGAGACGGTGGAGAGAGCTCTCTACGAGGACGTATCGCTGGTCCGCCTTCTCTCCATGCGCAACACCCTTTTCACCGTGCCGGCCGGACTCGCCCCCTGTGTCGCCGCCTCGAACGCCCATGCCGTGGCCGCCAAGGAGCGTCGGAGCCTCCTGAAGCATCTGCGGGACGACGGGAACGGGCTGGATGGGGAGTGGCTCACCACGACGGAGAGGGAGGTCCTCGCAGCGCTTGCGGCACGTGGCCCCGCCACCGGCATCGAACTGTCAGCCGCCGTTCCGGCGCTGCGGACAAAGATCACGATCTTTCCCGGCAAGAAACAGGAAGCGGTCCAGGGGGTCGCCACACGCGTCCTGCGGGTGCTGGCAGCCGACGGCCGGATCCGCCGGGACAGGCCGCGCGGCTCCTGGACCTCCAGCCAGTTCCGGTGGACGGTGTCCGAGCCGTGGCCCGCCCGGCACCCCGCAGAGGCACAGGCGGAGCTGACCCGTCGCTGGCTCCACTCGTACGGTCCTGCGACCGAGGCCGACCTCAAGTGGTGGACGGGCTGGAACCTCGGTCAGGTCCGCAAGGCCCTGACAGCCAGCGGAGCCGAGGAAGTGGGGCTCCAGAACGGCACAACGGGCTGGGTGGCAGCAGGAGACGCCGGGCCGGAACCGGAAGTGGAGCCCTGGGCGGCGCTGCTTCCCTCGCTCGACCCGAGCGCCATGGGCTGGGCCGATCGCGGTTTCCACCTTCCGGCCGGGCACCGGGCGGCGCTCTTCGACCGCGCCGGCAACATCGGACCGACGGTGTGGTGGAACGGCGAGATCGTCGGCGGCTGGGCGCAGCACGCAAACGGTGAGCCGGTCTGGCGGCTCCTCTCCGACATCGGCCGGGACGCCACCACCGCAATCGAGGCGGAGGCATCCCGGCTGTCGGCGTGGGTGAAGGACATACGGGTCACTCCGCGCTTCCGCACCCCGCTGGAAAGGGAGTTGACGGCCTGAACAGACCGCCCTTCGTGTTTCACGTGAAACGCGGCACCGGAACAGGGCCGTACCGACCGGCCGTTCAGCCGGTGAGGCCCCGCCAGCCCTCCTCGTCCACTCCGCCGGGAACGGCCGACGCAGGACCGTACGGCTCCCGCGTGAAGACGAACGATCCCAGATCGAGGTGGCTCACGCCGCCGTCGCCGTTTCGCACGACCCGGAGCACCTCCCCCGCGTAGTACCCGTCGAGGCCGATCCAGGTGCCGTCCGCCCGGGCGACGAAACGTGCGCCGCGGCCGTCACCTTGCATCGGCCCCAATTCCAGACCGCGGTCGGCGGTCAGACGCAGAACGTTCGGACGCGTACCCCAGTACCACGGTCCGGTCAGCGCGAGGAGGTCCCCATCGATCTCGGGCAGCGGGCGCCACGGCTCCGGGATACGGGGCTCGGCCTCGGCGACGATCCCGACGAGGTCTGCGGCGACCCCACCCGCGAGCGGTCCCGATGTGGCGTTGGTCAGCACCACGGCGGTCACGTCGTCCTCGATGGAGAACCAGAGCGCGGCCAGGAAGCCCGGCAGCGAGCCGGTGTGCCCGAGCAGAGTGCGGCCGTCCTGTCGCAGGATCTGCAGACCGAGACCGTAATCAGCGCTGCCGCCGGACTCGGAGGGCGCGGCCGGGGGCCGCATCTCCTCCACCGACGCCGCACACAGCACCCGGTCGTCCCCGTCGGTGAGGAAGGCGGCGAACCGCAGAAGGTCGGCCGTAGTGGACCAGAGCTGCCCCGCCGGCGCCATCAGGCCCAGGTCCTCGGCCGGTTCGGGCAGCATGGCATCGGCCCAGGGGTGGACGGCCCAGCCACCCGCGTGCGGCGTCTGCGGCTGAGTACTCGTGCGCCGCATGCCCAACGGTTCCAGAATCTCGCGCCGCAGCGCCTCCTCCCACGAGGTGCCCCGCACCTGCTCGATCAACGCTCCGAGCAACGTGTAGCCGGGGTTGGAGTAGTGGTGCCGACGGCCGGGGGGGTGCATCCGCGTCTGCTCACCGAGGACGTCGCCGAGCTCGGGGCGCAGCGTGCCCGGTGTCCGCTCCCACCAGGGCGCGGGCGACTCGGCACTCAGTCCCGCGCTGTGGGCCAGCAGTTGAATGACGGTGACACCCCCGACCGCCGTGCCGGGCAGATGCTTCTCCAGCGGGTCGCCGAGATCGAGCAGCCCCTCGTCACGGAGCCGCATGACCAGCACAGCGGTGAAGGTCTTGGTCAGGGAACCGATCCTGAACTGCGTATCGGAGTCCGGAGCATGGCCGTCGACACAGCTGCGGGCGCCGTCCCACACGATCCGGCCCTGCCGTTGCACCGCGGCGACGAGCGAAGGAGTACGGCCTTCGGTCTGCGCGGAGGCGATGCGGTGCAGCAGGGCGCGCCGGGTACCGGGAAGCAACTCTTCTGAGGAGTAGGTCATGGTCAACAAGTACCTGCGCAGCCGCCCGGTGGCGACTCATTTCGCGGCGCGCGGAAGCCACTCCTGGCCGGCCACCCACGGGCTGCCCCTGTAGGTCGGTGGAAGACGGACCCGATCCATCGTGGATCAGCTCGGCACGATCCGAGGTCAGGCTCACGCACCGACATCCGTGCCGGCCGGTCGCAACCGTCCTTGAGGACGACCTCCATGCCCGTGGCCAGGATGGCGAAATCCACGGCCTCGACCGTCTCGCCGTCCAGCCGGAAATGCGTCCCGCCCCCAAGCTTCGTCCCAGTCCCGCTCGTGCGGCTCTGCCTTTCTCCTGGGCCTGCCCCAGGCGGATGCAGAATGGGATGGTCGAGGGACGGACATCTGACGGGGGGGCGTAGGTGAGCGTGCTCATCAGGCTGGCGCGGGTGACGGAAGCCGAGATCCTCAGTGACTTGGCGCTTCGTTCCAAGGCGCACTGGGGTTACGACGCCGAGTTCATTGAGGCATGCAGAGACGAACTCACCGTTGACGCAAGTGAGGTCGCACGCCGGCGAGCCACGGTGGCTGACAGGGACGGTCATATCCTGGGTTTCACGACCCTTGAGGGAGAGCCGCCCACAGGCGTTTTGGGCATGATGTTCGTCGCGCCGCAGGCCATCGGCCAGGGGATCGGTCGCCTCCTGTTCGAACACACCGTCGCCACCGCGCGAGCACTGGGGTTCACCCAGCTCACGATCGACGCGGACCCGAATGCCGAGCCCTTCTACCGTGCGATGGGCGCCGTAGGCAGCGGAAGCGTCCCTTCTGGCTCCATTGTCGGCAGGGTGCTGCCGCAGTTGGTCGTCACCATCCAGCGCTGAACCAGCGTCGCTTGGCAGCGTCATCGGGAAGCCCTCCGCAGCATGTGCCCCGCGCTCAACGGCCGGTCCGATGCCGTCGTGACCTGCCTGTACCACAGCAGGTGCAACACCGCCGATTTCAGCAGTAGTCGGGCACACCCCGGAAGCAGCGCGAAAGCATCGTCCAGTGCCATCCCATCCAGGTCGGCAGCCCGCAGGGCGGCCACCAGGTCGGAGTCCAACAGCCAATCGCGGCAGTTGCCGTCGTCCGTCAGCAGTAGACGGTCCGGGATGTGCATGCGGACCTTGCCATCCAGGTCAGCCTTGAGCAGGCATGACTGGGCGACGATGTGCCGCACCGCCGGATCAAAGTCAGCGCCCGAGGCGGCCTCACCGGCCGCCGAACGCTGGGGTCCCGCCCCGGCCACGCACACTGACGACGACCCGGGCACTCCTGTTCACAAAGAGGGGAACTACCGGTGGGAAGAGAACACGGGATCTGGGATCCCACACCGGCTGTAGGATCTCGCCGCTCGTGTCATAGAGCACAGCCCTGACCAGGGGGTTTCTAGGCTGTCTCAGCCCATGTCCGAGTGCTCGTGTCTCAGTCCCGTGGCAGTTCCTCAGGGTCTGCGTCAGCAACCATCCGCTCCGCCCATTCGCGCACGGTCACTGCTCGCCCGATGCGGCTGACGATGTCCTTCTTGGACGCGGCGTCCAAGGTCTCCGGAAGTTTGTCGAAGGTGCCGGGGAGAACATCGAGCAGACCCCAGATCTGTTCACCGGTCCTGACTGTCAGCAGTTGCTGGCACCTCCACTGCAACGGCATCTCGGGTCGGTGCGTGAGCCGCTGCACGAGCGTAGGGAACAGGTAGTGCGTCGCCTCTGCGGCGAGGTGCTCTCGGAGCCAGTCGACCGAGAGCCGCTGACTGAAGCCGTGCGTGGCGGCCTCTTGGGTCAGGTCCAGGAGCTGATCGGTGTCGACGGCTCGAACGGTGTGGGGAAGGGTCGGGGTCATGTCGCGATGATGCCAAGAAGTCCCCGCAGGTCCGAGAGGTCAGCGGGGCCGGGATGCGATCTGCCGACGGGCAGGACCCCAGACTTCCTCGAACTGGTCGGAGGTCAGAGTCTCGGGGTCGTGGCCTTCCCACTCTGAGACGGGCTGCCAGTCTCAGAACTGTGGCCAATCTGCCATCGCTTGGCCATCGGTCCTGAGATTCGGCCACGGAATCTGAGATCCCACACAGGCAACCCTCAGGTCTGCGCCATGTCCACAAAGCGTGAGTAGTGACCTTGGAACGCCACCGTGATCGTCGCCGTAGGACCGTTACGGTGCTTGGCCACCATCAGGTCCGCCTCGCCCGCTCGCGGCGACTCCTTCTCGTACGCGTCCTCACGGTGCAGCAGGATCACCATGTCGGCGTCCTGCTCGATGGAACCGGATTCACGCAGGTCGGAGACCATGGGCTTCTTGTCCGTACGCTGCTCCGGACCACGGTTCAGCTGGGACAGGGCGATAACCGGAAGCTCCAGTTCCTTCGCGAGCAGCTTGAGGTTTCGGGACATGTCCGAGACTTCCTGCTGTCGGCTCTCGGCACGCTTGGAACCACCGGACTGCATCAGCTGCAGATAGTCGATGATGACCAGCTTGATGTCGTTCCGCTGCTTCAGACGACGGCACTTCGCCCGGATCTCCATCATCGACAGGTTCGGCGAATCGTCGATGTACAGCGGTGCGGCGGAGACGTCCGGCATCCGGCGGGCGAGCCGCGTCCAGTCCTCGTCGGTCATCGTGCCCGAACGCATGTGGTGCAGTGCCACCCGCGCCTCGGCGGACAGCAGCCGCATCGCGATCTCGTTGCGCCCCATTTCGAGGGAGAAGATCACGCTGGGCAGGTTGTTCTTGATCGAAGCGGCCCGGGCGAAGTCCAGGGCCAGCGTGGACTTACCCATGGCCGGACGCGCCGCGATGACGATCATCTGACCCGGGTGCAGACCGTTGGTCAGGGCGTCGAAGTCGGTGAAGCCGGTCGGCACACCGGTCATTTCGCCGGAGCGCGAGCCGATCGCCTCGATCTCGTCGAGTGCGCTCTCCATGATGTCGCCCAGCGGCAGGTAGTCCTCGCTGGTCCGCTGCTCCGTGACGGCGTAGATCTCTGCCTGCGCGGAGTTGACGATCTCGTCGACATCGCCGTCGGCCGCGTATCCCATCTGCGTGATCTTCGTGCCGGCCTCGACGAGCCGCCGCAGGACAGCCCGCTCGTGGACGATCTCCGCGTAGTACGACGCGTTGGCCGCGGTCGGCACGGACTGGACGAGCGTGTGCAGATAGGGGGCGCCACCCACCTTGGTGATCGAGCCGCGCTTGACCAGCTCGGCCGCAACCGTGATCGGGTCGGCGGGCTCACCCTTGGCATAGAGGTCGAGGATCGCCTGGAAGACGGTTTCATGGGCAGGGCGGTAGAAGTCGTGCCCCTTGATGATCTCCACGACGTCGGCGATGGCGTCCTTGGAGAGGAGCATGCCGCCGAGGACCGACTGCTCGGCATCCAGATCCTGAGGCGGTACGCGCTCGAAGCCGGGTGATCCGCCGTCCCAGCCGCTGCTCTCCCTGCCGCGGTCGTGCTGCTCACCGCGGTCCCTGCCTTCGCCGCGGCGCTGGCGGGACACGGGCAGACGGTCACTGGGACCGGTGTCCGCCCAGGGGTCGTCCAAAGGCTCGGGAATGCTCACCGCGCCACCTCCTCCCGTCCGCTCCGCGGACCCTCGCCATGCCACTCTTTCTTACGGCACAGCACCGACAAACAAGACGCTCGACTCCGGTTCCGACGCATCAAGTTCTGCGGATTCCAGGGATGAAACGGGGTGTGGGCGCCGGTCCACGTTAGGCCGCTCGGCACCGTCAGCCAATCTGGTTATCCACAGGGCATGTGGACGACGGATCAGATGCTGTGGAGAACTCGGCGGAACCTGTGCACGGAGCGGGGGACAGCACTGTGGACAAACTCATAACCCCGCCCTCACCACAGCGCTGACCTGCCTTTTCTCCATCCACGGGCTGTGGGGGAGAAAAACTTTCCGAGTCGGCCCAAGATCACGGCAAACCGCGCACAGGAGAACACGACGCCTCAGCAAATGTAAGGACCACGTACGCATTGCATCTGTTACCTGTGGAAGATTAGATTGACCCTCATGACCCAGGCCCCCATGACCTCGCGTTTGAGTCGCCGACGGCACGATCGCGAGATCGTCGCACTCGCCGTTCCCGCCTTCGGCGCGCTCGTCGCCGAGCCACTCTTCGTCATGGTCGACAGCGCCATCGTCGGCCATCTCGGCACACCGCAGCTGGCCGGCCTGGGCGTCGCAGCGGCTCTGCTGACCACCGCGGTGAGCGTTTTCGTCTTTCTCGCCTACGCCACCACGGCAGCCGTCGCACGCCGGGTCGGCGCGGGCGATCTCGCCTCCGCGATACGACAGAGTGTGGATGGAATCTGGCTGGCCATGCTCCTCGGCGTGGCCGTCATCGCCGTGACGCTTCCCACCGCTCCCTCGCTCGTCAATCTCTTCGGCGCCTCCGACACCGCGGCACCCTATGCCACCACCTATCTGCGGATATCCAGCCTCGGCATCCCCGCCATGCTGATCGTGATGGCCGCGACCGGTGCACTCCGTGGCCTGCAGGACACCCGGACCCCGCTGTATGTCGCCATCGGAGGCTTCGCGGCCAACGGCGCACTCAACGCAGGGCTCGTCTACGGCGCCGGTCTCGGTATCGCCGGTTCGGCCTGGGGAACGGTGATTGCGCAGGTCGGCATGGCTGCCGCCTATCTGACCGTGGTGGTACGAGGAGCCCGCCGCCATGGCGCATCACTGCGCCCGGACGCGGCGGGAATCATGGCCGGCGCCCACGCAGGCGTCCCCCTGCTGGTCCGTACGCTGTCCCTCCGCGCCGTCCTGATGATCGCCACCGCCGTCGCCGCACGGCTGGGCGACACAGATATCGCCGCCCACCAGATCATCCTCTCCCTGTGGAGCCTGATGGCCTTCGCCCTCGATGCCATTGCCATCGCCGGGCAGGCCATCATCGGCCGCTACCTGGGAGCCGACGACGCCGAGGGCGCTCGCGAGGCGTGTCGGCGCATGGTCCAGTGGGGCATCGCCTCAGGTGTGGCGCTCGGGGTTCTGATCGTGCTCGCCTGCCCCCTGTTCGTCCCCTTGTTCACAGGCGATCAGGCCGTACAGGACACCCTTCTCCCGGCCTTGCTGGTGGTGGCCCTGTGTCAGCCGATCGCGGGCGTGGTCTTCGTCCTGGACGGCGTACTGATGGGCGCCGGCGACGGCCGGTACCTCGCCCGGGCGATGCTGATCACCCTGGCCGTCTTCGCTCCGGTCGCCCTGCTCGTGCCCTCGTTCGGCGGCGGCCTGGCCGCGCTGTGGTGGGCGATGGCACTGATGATGACGGTCCGCATGGCCACGCTGTGGCTGCGCACCCGCTCCGGCAGGTGGCTCGTCACCGGAGCCACCCGCTGAAGAGCCGCCGGCCAGCCGGTTTCACGTGAAACGACGAAGGGCCGCATCCCGTGGGATGCGGCCCTTCACCTGCTCTGATGAGCTATGCCCTTAGGCAGCAATGACCTCGATGCCGAGCTTCGCCGCAACCTCGGGGTGCAGGCGCACGGACACCTGGTGCCCGCCGAGCGTCTTGATCGGCGAACCGAGCTCGACGCGACGCTTGTCGACGTCCGGGCCACCGGCAGCCTTGATCGCCGAAGCGATGTCGGCCGGGGTGACGGAGCCGAAGAGGCGGCCGGCGTCGCCGGAGCGAACAGCCAGACGGACCTTCACGGCCTCGAGCTTGGCCTTGATCTCGTTGGCCTGCTCGATCGTCGCGATCTCGTGGATCTTGCGGGCGCGGCGGATCTGCGCCACGTCCTTCTCGCCACCCTTGGTCCAGCGGATGGCAAAGCCACGCGGGACCAGGTAGTTACGGGCGTACCCGTCCTTGACGTCGACGACGTCGCCGGCAGTGCCGAGGCCAGAGACCTCGTGGGTGAGGATGATCTTCATTTTTCGGTCACCCTTCCCTTATCGCGCGGTGGACGTGTAGGGCAGCAGCGCCATCTCACGGCTGTTCTTGACTGCCGTGGCGACGTCACGCTGGTGCTGCGTGCAGTTGCCGGTAACGCGGCGGGCACGGATCTTGCCGCGGTCGGAAATGAACTTCCGCAGCATGTTCGTGTCCTTGTAGTCCACGTACTGGGTCTTGTCCTTGCAGAAAGCGCAGACCTTCTTCTTAGGCTTGCGCACAGGCGGCTTCGCCATGGTGTTTCTCCTGTGTGATCAAGAAGTGGGGGTACGAGCTTCCCTAGAAGGGAGGCTCGTCCGAGTAGCCGCCGCCAGAGCCGCCGGAACCGCCGGAGCTTCCGCCCCAACCGCCTCCGCCGCCCTGCTGACCCCCGCCCTGCTGGCCGCCGCCGGCCGGCGCGCCAGTGGCCCACGGGTCGTCGGCGGGAGCACCGCCGCCGCCCTGCTGACCGCCGCCACCGGGACCGCCGCCCCAGTTGCCGCCGCCCTGCTGGCCACCGCCGTAACCACCCTGGCCGCCCTGGCCACCGCGACCGGTGGTCTTGGTGACCTTGGCCGTGGCGCTCTTGAGACTGGGGCCGACTTCCTCGACGTCCAGCTCGTAGACCGTGCGCTTCACGCCCTCGCGGTCTTCGTACGACCGCTGCTTCAGCCGGCCCTGCACGACAACGCGCATGCCTCGCTGGAGCGACTCGGCGACGTTCTCCGCCGCCTGCCGCCAGACCGAGCAGGTGAGGAACAGGCCTTCGCCGTCCTTCCACTCATTGGTCTGCCGGTCGAAGATGCGGGGAGTGGACGCGACACGGAACTTCGCGACCGCCGCACCGGACGGGGTGAAGCGCAGCTCGGGGTCGTCGACGAGATTGCCGACGACCGTGATGACGGTCTCGCCTGCCATGGGTGAACCTCTCGGCGGGGATTGCTTCTGGCTGCTTGCTGCTACTCGAACCCGATGACCGCTGAGCTAGATGCTCAGTGGATCTCGGGACGGAGGACCTTGGTCCGGAGGACCGACTCGTTCAGGTTCATCTGGCGGTCGAGCTCCTTGACGATCGCAGGCTCGGCCTGCAGATCGATGACCGAGTAGATGCCCTCGGGCTTCTTCTTGATCTCGTAAGCGAGACGACGACGGCCCCAGGTGTCGACCTTCTCAACCTTTCCGTTGCCCTCGCGGACGACGGAGAGGAAGTTCTCGATCAACGGGGAGACAGCGCGCTCCTCAAGATCGGGGTCGAGGATGACCATCACCTCGTAGTGACGCATGTGGAACCCACCTCCTTTGGACTCAGCGGCCACGGTCGTTCCGTGGCAGGAGGGTCGTGATGCGTAAGCAACAGTGTCTCCGAGTAAAACAGCCGCCACTGACAACGCCCTCCGTCGAGGAGGGGCTGTTCCGTACTGGCCTGGGCAGACACCGGTGCAGACCGTACAGAGTACCCGCACACCGGCTTCCGGTTGAAATCCGGTGCTCAGGAGACGCAATCTGTACACATCGGGTGTGAGCGGCGCCACGGTGCGCCGCCTTTTCCGCCAGGAGGCACTCCATGGCACAGACAACGCGATCCCGTCCCGCCGTCTCTCTCCTCGCCACGGACGGCAGGCCCCACCCGCTCCAGGACACCCTGGTGGCGGTGACGGTGGTCCTCGGCGTCATCGCCTTCGTCACGGCGATGTTCCACAGCCTGCATCTGCTCAGTTCGTGGGCCGGACTGATCGGGATCCTCGCCGGTGGCTACGGGCAGTACATCTCCGTGACCACACGTGAACGGTTCCCGCTGATCCTCGGCATGGGCGCCTCCGCCATCGGATTCTTCCTCGGCATGGCCCACGGGGGCCTGTTCGGCGGCGTGGTCGGCTGATCCCGCCCGGCCCGTACGGCCACCAGGACCTCGGCGGCCCACGCCCACCGGGACCGCCGAGGTCCTGGTGGGTCCGGCCGCCGGGCCCCGCCGTGCGGGCAAGGTCCCATAGGGCCAGACAGGGCGCTCCCCGCTCGCAGTAGGCTTCGGCGCGAGAGCCGGAGCCCCTGACCGATGGGGACACACCTGCCGAGGAGCGCCCCGCATGAGCCTGACCTTGAGGACCATCAGCCGAGAGCAGCATCTGGCGTACATCCAGAGTCTGCCCGCGGCGAGTCACATGCAGGTCCCGGCATGGGCTGATGTGAAGGCCGAATGGCGCTCGGAAAGCCTGGGCTGGTTCGACAAGAGCGGCCTGCTCGTGGGCGCGGGCCTGGTGCTCTACCGGCAGTTGCCCAAGATCAAGCGGTATCTCGCGTACCTCCCCGAGGGCCCGGTCATCAACTGGTACGCCCCGAACCTGGACGACTGGCTTCAGCCGATGCTGGCTCACCTCAAGCAACAGGGCGCCTTCTCGGTGAAGATGGGGCCCCCGGTCGTCATCCGCCGCTGGGACGCTGCCGCCATCAAGTCCGGGATCCAGGACCCGGACGTCAAGCGTCTGCGCGATGTCGAGGCCACGCACATCGAGCCGCGCGCCTTCGAAGTCGCGGACCGGCTGCGGAAGATGGGCTGGCAGCAGGGCGAGGACGGCGGCGCCGGATTCGGTGACGTACAGCCGCGCTACATCTTCCAGGTGCCGCTGGCGAACCGTTCGCTCGAGGACGTCCACAAGGGCTTCAACCAGCTCTGGCGCCGCAACATCAAGAAGGCCGAGAAGGCCGGTGTCGAGGTCGTGCAGGGCAGCTACGACGAGCTCGCCGAGTGGCAGCGGCTGTACGAGATCACGGCGGAGCGGGATCACTTCCGGCCGCGCCCGCTGGGTTACTTCCAGCGCATGTGGACGGCGCTCAACACCGAGGACCCCAACCGGATGCGGCTCTACTTCGCCCGGCACGAGGGGGAGAACGTCGCGGCCGCGACCATGCTGATCGTCGGCGGTCACGTCTGGTACTCGTACGGAGCGTCCGCCAACCACAAGCGCGAGGTCCGGCCCTCGAACGCAATGCAGTGGCGGATGCTGCGCGATGCGTACGCCATGGGCGCCACCGTCTACGACCTGCGTGGCATCTCCGACTCCCTGGACGAGACCGACCACCTCTTCGGCCTGATCCAGTTCAAGGTCGGCACCGGCGGCCAGGCGGCCGAATACCTGGGCGAGTGGGACTTCCCGCTCAACAAGCTGCTGCACAAGGCGCTCGACATCTACATGTCGCGTCGCTGACGAAACCGGCTTCATTCGTTTCAATAGGCACTGCACCAAGCTCCTCATACCTCTGATACACCGCAGCCACCAGAAAGGTTCCGGACCGGCCATGGCGCTCTCCCTCTACGTCGACACCGCGCGCTGGCGGGCGCACCAGAAATCCGTCCTCGACCAGTTCCCCGGCCTCGTCCCGGTCTGCAAGGGCAACGGATACGGCTTCGGACACGAGCGGCTGGCCGACGAGGCGATCCGTTTCGGCTCCGACACCCTCGCTGTCGGCACCACGTACGAGGCCGCCCGCATAAAGGACTGGTTCAGCGGCGATCTGCTGGTCCTCACCCCGTTCCGGCGGGGCGAGGAGCCGGTGCCGCTCCCCGACCGGGTCATCCGGTCGGTCTCCTCCGTGGACGGTGTGCACGCGCTGGTCGGCGCCCGGGTCGTCATCGAGTGCATGAGCTCGATGAAGCGCCATGGCGTCAAGGAGGAGGAACTGGGGCAGCTGCACGCCGCCATCGAGGACGTACGCCTCGAAGGCTTCGCCCTGCACCTGCCGCTGGACCGCGCGGACGGCTCGGACGCGGTCGAGGAGGTCATCGGCTGGATGGACCGCCTGCGCGCGGCCCGGCTGCCGCTGCACACCATGTTCGTCAGCCATCTGCGGGCCGAGGAACTGGCCCGGCTGCAGCAGCAGTTCCCGCAGACCCGCTTCCGCGCCCGGATCGGCACGCGGCTGTGGCTCGGCGACCACGACGCGACGGAGTACCGGGGCGCCGTGCTCGACGTCACGCGCGTCTCCAAGGGTGACCGTTTCGGCTACCGCCAGCAGAAGGCCGCCTCCGACGGCTGGCTGGTGGTCGTCGCGGGCGGTACGTCGCACGGCGTGGGCCTGGAGGCCCCGAAGGCCCTGCACGGCGTCATGCCGCGCGCCAAGGGCGTCGCCCGCGCCGGCCTGGCCACCGTCAACCGCAACCTGTCACCGTTCGTCTGGGCGGGCAAGCAGCGCTGGTTCGCCGAGCCGCCGCACATGCAGGTGTCGATCCTGTTCGTGCCCGCGGACGCGCAGGAGCCGAGGGTCGGCGACGAGCTGGTGGCCCACCTGCGCCACACGACCACGCAGTTCGACCGTCTCGTCGACAACTGAGGCAACGGGCCGAACCGGCTCGACACCGCTGGGGCCAGGGCCTCGCCAAGGGTTTCCGGACCCTCGGCGAGGCCCTGTTCAGTCTGCGGCCGGTCCGTGCGCCGCACCCCACTCCACCCGTGGCCCCTCGACCACGGGTGCGGCGTGCCGCGGCGGATGTGCAGCCGCGTGCCCCAGCACGAAGACGTCCTTGGCCCCGTCCAGCACCCCACCCGACGGATCGTCCGACCCGTCGACGCGTACGACGTCCCGCTCCGGCATCAGGATGTCCCGCACGACCACGGCGCAGAGGTAGAGCGTGCCCAGCAGGTGCAGGATGATCGCCAGCTGGTACCCCTCGGTCGGCAGCCCCTGGTGCTTGTCGCCGCTCGACGTGTACGCCAGGTACATCCAGATCCCGAGGAAGTACATGACCTCGCATGCCTGCCAGATCAGGAAGTCCCGCCAACGCGGCCTGGCCAGCGCCGCCAGGGGGATCAGCCAGAGGACGTACTGCGGTGAGTAGACCTTGTTGGTGAGGATGAACACCGCGACGACCAGAAAGGCCAGCTGAGCGAAGCGGGGCCGGCGCGGGGCCATCAGCGTCAGCCCCATCAGGCACGCGCACAGGAAGATCATCAGCAGCGTCGAGACGGTGTTCACCGTGTCGACCTGGATGGACATGCCGGTGCGCTGCGAGATGACCAGCCAGAACGACCCGAAGTCGAGCGGCCGCTCATGGCTGAAGGTGTAGAACTTCTTCCATCCCTCGGGTGCGAACACCATCACCGGCAGGTTCACCACGAGCCAGGCCGCAGCCGCCCCGAGCGTCGCCACGGCGAACTCCCGCCACTTGCCCGCCCGCCAGCACAGCAGGAAGAGCGGCCCCAGCAGGAGCGCGGGATAGAGCTTGGCGGCCGTGGCCAGCCCGATGAGGACGCCGAACGCCAGCGCCCGCTTCCGGGACCACATGAGCATCGCCGCGGCCGTCAGGGCGACGGCCAGCAGGTCCCAGTTGATCGTCGCGGTGAGCGCGAAGGACGGTGCGAGCGCGACCAGCAACCCGTCCCACGGACGGCGCCGGTGCGTACGGGCGACGCACACCACCATGACCGCGGCGCAGATCATCAGCATGCCCGCGTTGACCATCCAGTACATCTGCTCGCGGTACTGGATGGAGCCACCGGGCGTCAGCCACGACGCGATCTGCATGAACACACCCGTCAGGACGGGGTACTCCAGATAATGCATGTCGTCGGTCAGCCGGTCGAAGTACGGCACCAGGCCGTCCGCGAAGCCACGTCCCACGAAGAGATGCGGGATGTCGGAGTAGCAGGCGTGTGTGTACTGCGAGCTGGCGCCCCTGAACCACGCCCAGTTGTAGCAGGGCATCTTCTGCACCATGCCGAGGGCGAACATCCCGATCGCCACCAGCGCAACGACCCGCACGGGTGTCAGAGGTCCCGCACCGAGCCGCGCCCAGCGCCCGGACGGCCCGCCGATCAGCTCGCTGCCGGCCGCGGCGATCTCGTCCTGGTGCGTGGGCCGTACGACGGGCCGTTCCTGGTGCACGCTCGTGTCCTCTGCGCTTGGCATGCCGCACATCCTGCCGTACGGGACTGTGGAAAACGGCGGGGGCCGCCGCACCTGGTGGTGCGGCGGCCCGGTGGCGCCTCACAGCTGCGCCCGATGGTGTGTCCGCGGGCTTCTCGACGCCGTTCGGACGGCGCACGTGCCCGCCGGGGTCAGCCGGCCGGTCCTCCGAAGAAGCCGCCGTTGCCGTTTCCGTTCCCGTTGCTGGTGCCGTTGCCGCCGGTGCTGGAGGTACCGCCGTCCGTCGTCGAACCGGTCGTGGTTCCGGTGTCGGTGCCTCCGGTTCCGCCGGTGTCGGTTCCCCCGGCGGTGGTTCCGGTGGAGGTGCCCCCGGTGTCCGTACCCGCACTGGTACCGCCGTTGTTGTTCTGGCACTTCCAGTCCCACGTGCCGCAGGTGTCGGTCGGGTCGGGGGTGGGGGTCGGCGAGGGCGACGTGGAGGGGGTGCTGGAGGGGGTCTCCGAGGGGACGACGCTCGGCGTCGGCGACGGGCTGCTGGCGCCACCGCCGTACAGCGTCTCGCCCCATTCCTCCGGCTTCGGGAAGCTCAGGACGGGCGCGCCCTTCAGCGCTTCAGCCATGTAGTCGTGCCAGATCTGGGCCGGGAACGAAGCACCGTGGATCGTCTTCTCGCCACCCGTGCCGTACATCTTCTCGAACTTACGGTGCTTGTGCTTCTCGTTGTCGTCGTACCGGTACATGCTGATCGCGGTCGACAGCTGCGGGGTGTAGCCCACGAACCAGGCGGACAGGTTGTTGTCCGTCGTACCGGTCTTGCCCGCGACGTCACGGCCCGGAAGCCGGGCAGGCGTACCGGTTCCGTGCTCGACGACGTTCTTCAGAACATCGGTGACGTTGTCGGCGACGGCGTTGGGGAAGGCCCGCTTGGACTTCTTCTCGTGCTGATAGATCACCTCGCCCTTGAACTTGGCCTGACTGACCGAGTAGGGGTCGTTCTGCATACCGCTGGTGGCGAAGGTGCCGTATGCCCCCGCCATCCGGATCGCGCTGGGCTGGGACGTACCGATGGAGAACGAGGGAACGGTCGAATTGGCCATGGAGGCGTCGTCGCGCAGACCCGCGGCGACGGCGGCGTCCTTCACCTTGTCGGTGCCGACGTCCATGCCGAGCTGAACGTACGGGGAGTTGGCGGACCACTGCATGGCTTCCCGAAGGGTGATGTTCCCCCTCGACTCGTGGCCGTCGTTGGACTGCAGCCACTCCTTGCCGTTCTTGGCGGTCCAGACCTCGCCGTTGTACTTCTTGATCTTCAGCATGTCGTCGGCGTTGTAGACGCTCTTCGGCGAGACGAGCTTCCGCTGCGACTCGTCCTGCACCTCCGGGAGCTTCGGGTCACGCCTGCCGTACTGCATCGCCGCGGCCAGCACGAACGGCTTGAAGGTCGAACCGACCTGCGCTCCCGTGGTGTCGGCGTTGTCGGTGTAGTGCGTCGTCGCGTCCTGGCCACCGTAGATCGCACGGATCGCGCCGGTCTTCGGATCCACCGACGCGCCGCCGAACTGGACATGCGTGTCCGTCCCGGGCCGCTTCTTCGCGTCGATCTTGTTGTCGTAGACCTTCTTGACCGCGGCGTTGAGCTTGTTGACCTTCTTCTGGTCGAAGGTGGTGTAGATCTCGTAGCCGCCCCGGGAGAGCTCCTCGGGGGTGACATCCGGGTTGGTGTTCAGGAAGTTCTTCCGGGCGAGATCCACCAGATAGCCGGTCTGACCGCCGAGCTGCGCGTTCTGCTTGGGCGGCTTCGGCATGGGGAACTCGGTGTACTTGGCACGCTCCGCCTGGCTCAGCCGGCCGTCCTTCACCTCCTCGTCGAGGATCCAGCGCCACCGCTTCACCGCCCGGGCCTTGTTCTTCGCCGCGGTCGCCTGCACGCGATCAATCTCGGGTGCGCCGGCCGGGTCGTAGTAGGTCGCGCCCTTGAGCAGAGTGGCCAGGAAGGCGCACTCGCTCGCGTTGAGATCCGTGGCGTCCTTGTCGTAGTACGTACGAGCCGCTGCCTGGAGGCCCGACGCGCCGCGGCCGTAGTACGAAATGTTCAGGTAGCCGGCCATGATCTTCTGCTTGGACTCGGTCTTGCCGACCTTGAGCGTGATGAAGAGCTCTTCGAACTTCCGGCTCAGCGTCTGCTCCTGGGAGAGACGGGAGTTCTTCACGTACTGCTGGGTGATGGTCGAGCCGCCCTGCGTCTCACCGCCCTTGGCCATGTTGTAGAAGGCCCGGGCGATACCCATGGGGTCGATGCCCCTGTCGGTCTCGAACGACTTGTTCTCCGCCGAGATGACGGCGTTCCGCATCTCCTCGGGGATCTGGCTGTAGCTGATCTCCTGACGGTTGGCGGCGCCGCCCGTGGCGATCATCTGCTTGCCGTTCGCCCAGTAGTAGACGTTGTTCTGCGCTGTCGCCGCGTCCTTCACCTTGGGCGTCGCGACCATCGCGTAGGCGAGACCGGCGAGGCCCATGAGAAGGCCGAGGAAGCCGATGCACAGGCTGGAGACCAGCCTCCAGGACGGCATCCAGCGCCGGAATCCGTACTTGCCGGCGCGCGGGTAGTCGATGAACCGCTTCTTGACGGGACGCTGATTACCGCGCCCGCGTCCCCGGCCGGGGCCCTCGTGGCCGCCGTCCCCGCCACCGCGACGTCGGCCGCCGCCACCGCCGTGACCCGCGCCACCCCCCTCGGCGGCGCGCCGGTTTCCGCCGCCGCGCTGGGCGGCCCTTCTGGCCTCGGCACGTCCGCCGTACGGAGCCTCGTCCCCGTACGGATCGGACGGTGACTCGGAAGTTACTCCGCGTGACGGAGCTGCGCGGCGTCCTGAGGACTGCTGGGCGGCTCGTCTGGCCGCGGCACGTCCGCCACCTTGCGGTTGCGGCGTCTTGCGACGGTGCTCGCTCATCGAACGACTACTCCTCGGGCAGGCGAGAGCGCCTGGAAGCGGCAGTTGAGATCCGGTCCCCCCGAATTACGGACGGACCCTGCGAAAGGCTCATCCACAGTGCATCCGGTCGGTCCGCGATGACTGACGCGCGCACGCATCTCGCGGTTCCCGGTCGGTCTGCATGCCGCACAGACTACGCACGGTCAAAACCTGCCTAGGACGGAAGATCACCCCAAATAACGCAAGTCGCTTCCTACGAATTAGTGATGTGACGCCGTTCACCATGGCTCCTCTTGTCGCAACGCGGTGGGCGATCTATCGTCCTGATGTATCGAGTCGATACATCAGCTCGGCATAGAGTTCCGCAGGAGCACTCGGAGAAGGAGGAGGAGAAGTTGAGCAGACGCTCAGGCATCCTCGAATTCGCCGTACTCGGTCTGCTCCGCGAGTCCCCCATGCACGGGTACGAGCTGCGCAAGCGTCTCAACACCTCGTTGGGGATCTTCCGCGCCTTCAGCTACGGCACCCTCTACCCCTGCCTCAAGACGCTGGTGGCCAGCGGTTGGTTGATCGAGGAGCCGGGAAGCGCTCCGGCGGAGGCTCCGCCCGCCGCCGGCCGCGCGGTCGCCCCGGCATCCTCACTGGCAGGACGCCGCGCCAAGATCGTCTACCGGCTGACGGCGGAAGGTAAGGAGCACTTCGAGGAGCTGCTCTCGCACACCGGCCCCGACTCCTGGGAGGACGAGCATTTCGCAGCCCGCTTCGCCTTCTTCGGGCAGACGGAGCACGAGGTGCGGATGCGCGTCCTGGAGGGCCGCCGCAGCCGCCTGGAGGAACGCCTGGAGAGGATGCGTGCCTCGCTGGCACGCACCCGCGAACGACTCGACGACTACACACTTGAGCTGCAGCGACACGGCATGGAGTCCGTGGAGCGCGAAGTGCGCTGGCTGAACGAGCTCATCGAGAGCGAGCGGTCGGGACGGGATCAGCGACGATCCTCGCCCGAGAGCTCCGCTCAGCAGAACACCGCAGGGGAGACGGACGGCCTGCCCCGGCACCGGGATAACTCCCCGCCGGATCCGTCCGACGACACCGCCAAGTGAAGTCCCGGCACTTCCGCAGGGCCTTCATCGGAATCACCGAGAACACTCAACACAGGGAGCAACCGGAATGGGTTCGGTTCGCGTAGCCATCGTCGGCGTGGGCAACTGCGCCGCCTCGCTGGTGCAGGGCGTCGAGTACTACAAGGACGCCGATCCGGCCGGCAAGGTGCCCGGCCTGATGCACGTCCAGTTCGGCGACTACCACGTGCGTGACGTCGAGTTCGTCGCCGCCTTCGACGTCGACGCGAAGAAGGTCGGCCTCGACCTCGCGGACGCCATCGGCGCCAGCGAGAACAACACCATCAAGATCGCTGACGTTCCGAACACCGGTGTGACCGTCCAGCGCGGCCACACGCACGACGGCCTCGGCAAGTACTACCGCGAGACCATCGAGGAGTCGACCGAGGCCCCGGTCGACATCGTCCAGATCCTCAAGGACAAGCAGGTCGACGTTCTCGTCTGCTACCTGCCCGTCGGTTCCGAGGTCGCTGCGAAGTTCTACGCGCAGTGCGCCATCGACGCCAAGGTCGCGTTCGTCAACGCTCTCCCGGTCTTCATCGCCGGCACCAAGGAGTGGGCGGACAAGTTCACCGAGGCCGGCGTCCCGATCGTCGGCGACGACATCAAGTCCCAGGTCGGCGCCACCATCACGCACCGCGTGATGGCGAAGCTCTTCGAGGACCGGGGCGTCGTCCTGGACCGCACGATGCAGCTGAACGTCGGCGGCAACATGGACTTCAAGAACATGCTCGAGCGTGAGCGCCTCGAGTCCAAGAAGATCTCCAAGACGCAGGCCGTCACCTCGCAGATCCGTGACCGCGAGCTCGGTGCGGACAACGTCCACATCGGTCCGTCGGACTACGTGGCCTGGCTGGACGACCGCAAGTGGGCGTACGTGCGACTTGAGGGCCGCGCCTTCGGTGACGTCCCGCTGAACCTGGAGTACAAGCTCGAGGTGTGGGACTCCCCGAACTCGGCCGGTGTCATCATCGACGCCGTGCGTGCCGCGAAGATCGCCAAGGACCGTGGCATCGGTGGCCCGATCCTCTCCGCGTCCTCGTACTTCATGAAGTCCCCGCCGGTTCAGTACTTCGACGACGAGGCCCGTGAGAACGTCGAGAAGTTCATCAACGGCGACGTCGAGCGCTGACGCAACCGCGAACGGCGCATGACCGTGGCGGGGCGATGAGCGGCAACGCTCCTTCTCCTCCACGTCGTTGAGGGTCCCCGGGCAATCCGCCCGGGGACCCTCAACATATGTGACCCTTGCCCACATGCCCGTCGTACGTGATCTGCGCATACTCCTGCGCCTTCGGAACTTCCGTCGTCTGCTCGCCGTACGGCTTCTCTCCCAGTCGGCCGACGGCGTATACCAGGTCGCCCTGGCCGCGCACGTCGTCTTCTCCCCCGAGAAACAGGCATCGGCGGGAGCCATTGCCTCCGCGATGGCCGTCCTGCTGCTGCCGTACTCGCTCGTCGGCCCGTTCGCAGGCGTCCTGCTGGACCGCTGGCCGCGCCGCCAGGTCTTTCTGTACGGCAATCTGCTCCGGGCCGCCCTTGCCTGCTGCACCGCTCTGCTGATTCTGGGCTCCGCGCCCGACTGGCTCTTCTACGCCTCCGCGCTGTGTGTCACCGCGGTCAACCGCTTTGTACTGGCCGGCCTCTCGGCCGCTCTGCCGCGCGTCGTCGACAGGGAGCGGCTGGTCATGGCCAACTCGCTCTCACCGACCGCGGGCACGCTCGCCGCCACGGCCGGCGGCGGCCTCGCCTTCGCCGTCCGCCTGGTTGCGGCGGACTCGGACGCAGCCGTGGTGCTGCTGGGCGCAGCGCTCTATCTCGCTTCGGCGCTGGCGTCCCTGCCCCTTGCTACCGGACTCCTCGGCCCCGACACGAACGGCAGTCGGCTCCGCCTGAGGGACACCCTGTCCACCACCGCGTGGGGGCTCGTCGACGGACTGCGTCATCTTGCGGAACGACGGCACGCCACGCGAGCGCTGGCCGCCATCACCGTGTTCCGTTTCTGCTACGGAGCACTGACCGTGACCGTGCTGATGCTGTGCCGGTACACCTGGTCCGACAGCGAGTCCGACGGCCTGGCCCTGCTCGGACTGGCAGTGGCGGCCTCCGGCGCGGGGTTCTTCGCGGCGGCGGTACTGACCCCCTGGGCCGTGGGGCGGCTGGGCCGATTCCGTTGGATAGCGTCCTGCGCCGCCGCGGCGGCCGTTCTCGAGCCCGCCCTCGGCCTGTGGTTCGCCCCGCGGCCGATACTGGTCGCAGCATTCGTCCTTGGGCTCGTCACCCAGGGAGCGAAGATCGCGACGGACACGGTGGTGCAGACCTCGGTGGACGATTCCTTCCGCGGCCGCGTCTTCTCCCTGTACGACGTGCTGTTCAACGTGGCATTCGTGGGCGCAGCCGCGGTGTCCGCCGTGGTTCTGCCTCCCGACGGCCGGTCCGCCGCAGTGGTGATCGGGGTGGGCGCGCTCTACGCCATCGTTGCCGTACTGATGTTTCTGTGGAGCCGCGCGATCGAAGTGCCATAGCGCGCGTCGATGAAGCCCGGCGGCCCGACCTTTCGGAGCACTACCGAACGACTGCACCGAGGGGCGCTGTTTCACGTGAAACAGCGCCCCTCGGCGTGCGCGGCCCAGGTGA
>NZ_JBHVWN010000006.1:0-95344 GCF_042882275.1 Streptomyces sp. NPDC058231
CGCGGGGGGTGTCGAGGACGAGTTCACGGCCCCGGTCGTCGCGCACGGCCGGGGGACGCGCGGTGTGACGTGTTGTGACCGGGGGTCGCCCCCGGCCCCACAGTGGAGCCGGGGCAGACCCGCGTCGGCGTTCGGAGGGCGGCTCAGCGCAGCCAGGGCAGGTCCGCGTCCGTGCCCTCCGGCTCCAGGCCGGTGGCGACGATCTGCATGATCTCGCCGAACGAGCGCACCTGCTCGGGTGTCAATCGGTCGAACATCGCCTGACGCACGGCGCGGACATGGCCCGGCGCGGAACGGCGGAGCATCTCGTACCCCTCGTCGGTCAGCACCGCGTTCTGACCGCGCTTGTCCGACGGGCAGTCCTCGCGGCGCACCCAGCCGTTCCGCTCCAGACGGGCGACGGCGTGCGAGAGTCGGGAGCGGGTGATCTTGGCGATCTTGGCCAGCTCGGTCATCCGCATCCGGCGGTGAGGCGCCTGGGACAGTTCGACGAGAAGTCCGTAGTAGATGTGCGGCATTCCGGCATCGCGCTGGAGCTGGCGGTCCAGGTGATCCTCCAGGAGCGTGGTGGCGTGGAGGTAGGCGCGCCAGACCCGCTGCTCTTCGTCGGAGAGCCAGCGGGTCCCGTCGGTGGATGCCGTGGTCATGTACTCCACTGTACGACCTTTTCTTGAAAGTTGAACTAGATCGAGCTAAGGTCTCCGGAGGTGGGAACTTGAAGCTTCAATGAATCTTCGGTCCGAGAGACCTCACAGTTCTAGGAACCTCGCGGCTCAGGAAACTTCAGGCTCCCTGCGGAAGACTTGTCCTGAGAAGTAGCTGATGGGGAGTGTCATGACTGTCACTGCGGAGCGCATGCCCGCCCTCTATCTCTCCCATGGCGCGCCGCCGCTGGCCGACGACCCCGTCTGGCCCGGCCAGCTCGCCACCTGGTCCGCGGAGCTGCCCCGCCCCACGGCGATCCTCATGGTCTCCGCCCACTGGGAGGAGGCCCCGCTCGCGCTCGGCGCGACCGAGACCACCCCGCTCGTCTACGACTTCTGGGGCTTCCCGGCCCACTACTACCAGGTGCAGTACGCGGCCCCCGGCGCCCCGCGGCTGGCGGAGAACGTGCGCAAGCTGTTGCGTGGGGCCGGCACGCCGGTCCAGGACATCCCCGGCCGCGGGCTCGACCACGGGGCGTACGTCCCGCTGGTGGAGATGTACCCGGGCGCCGACGTTCCCGTGCTCCAGATCTCCCTGCCGACGCTGGACCCGCAGAAGCTGATGGACATCGGGCGCAAGCTCGCACCGCTGCGCGACGAGGGTGTGCTGATCGTCGGCAGCGGCTTCTTCACCCACAATCTGGCCGCGCTGCGGCACACGGGCGGCGGCAACCCCGGCTGGTCGGTGGAGTTCGACGACTGGGGCCACCGGGCACTGCAGGCACAGGACATCGACGCGCTGCTGGACTTCGAGCACAAGTCCCCGGCCGGCCGACTGGCCCACCCGCGCACCGAGCACTTCGCGCCGCTCTTCGTGACGCTGGGCGCCGCGGAGGGGGAACTCGACCAGGGGCGCAGCGTCATCGACGGGTTCTGGATGGGGCTCGCCAAACGGTCGGTGCAGTTCGGATGAGCCCCGGCCCCGGGTGCCCCGGCCCTACGCCTCCGGGCCCAGCGGCTTCTCGTACCAGGCCACGTCCCAGTACCTGTCGAACTTCCGGCCCACCTCGGCATGCGTGCCCACGTGGCGGAAGCCGAAGCGGTCGTGCAACCGCACGGAGGCGTCGTTGGGCTGGGTGATCGCGGCGTAGGCGCGGTGCAGGTCCTCGCCGGTGAGAGCCTCGAAGAGCGACTTGTACAGGAGCGTGCCGAGGCCGCGTCCGACGGTTCCCGGGGCGCAGTAGACGCTCACCTCCACCGACGTCGCGTACGCCGCCTTGGGGCGCAGTTCGCTGCTGGTGGCGTACCCGAGGATCGCTCCGGGGCCGGAGCCGTCGACCTCGACCTCCTGGGCGACCAGGAGGCGGTGCGGGCCGTCCACCGGATGGGAGTGCAGCCAGGGCAGCCGCTGTTCGGGTGTGAGCGGCACCAGATCGAATGTGAGCGCGGTCTCGCGCACGTAATGGTTGTAGATGTCGGTGAGGGCCACCAAATCGCCCTCGACGCCAGGCCTGACCTGCACTTCTGTACGAAACTCCGGCATATGTACCTCCCTCGCAGCCGGACAGGGTACTGCATGATCGCGAAAATGAACGCGCGCCATGGGAATTCTGTCCGGATTCCAGTCGTTGTTTCCATCGGATGCAGGGCACTCGAAAGGGTGTCGCGACCTACTCAGCAAGGGAGCACGCATGGCAACCCGTGCCGTCGCCCGTCGTTCGTCCGCCAGTGGCGGGAGCAGCCGGGCAAGCAGTGTTCGCGCCGTGGGCGGGGAGATCGCCGATCGCGACCTGGTCGGCATGTACCTGGACGAGATCGCACGTACGCCTCTGCTCGACGCCGCCAAGGAGGTCGAGCTGTCGCAGGCCGTCGAGGCAGGCGTCTTCGCCCGGCAGATCCTTGACGGCGCGCTGGAGAGCGATGCCGGCGGAGCGACGCGTGAGGAGCTGGAGGCGCTGGTCGCCGAGGGCGAGCGCGCCAAGGACGTATTCATCCGCTCCAACCTTCGGCTCGTGGTCGCGGTCGCACGCCGCTATCCGCGGGCAGGTCTGCCTCTGCTCGACCTGATTCAGGAGGGGAACGCGGGCCTGGTGCGCGCGGTCGAGAAGTTCGACTACGCCAAGGGCTTCAAGTTCTCCACCTATGCGACGTGGTGGATCCGTCAGGCCATCACACGTTCCATAGCCGACCAGTCCCGCACGATCCGGCTCCCCGTCCACCTGGTGGAGGAGCTCGGCCGGATCCGCCGTGTGCAGCGCGAGTTCAACCGCGAGCACGGGCGCGACCCGGAGCACGCGGAGATAGCCGCGGAGCTCGACACCACGCCCACGCGAGTGGGTGACGTACTGGACTGGGCGCGTGACCCGGTCAGCCTCAACATGGCTGTCGACGACGAGGGCGAGACCCAGTTCGGCGATCTGCTGGAGGACACCTCCGCGGTGTCGCCCGAGCAGTCGGTCATGACGCTGCTGCGCAGCGAGGAGCTGGAGGACCTGATCGGCAAGCTCGACCACCGCACCGCGTCGATCATCCGTATGCGGTACGGCATCGAGGACGGCCGTGAGCGGACCCTCACCGAGGTCGGCAAGCAGCACGGGCTGACCCGGGAGCGGATCCGTCAGATCGAGAAGCACGCACTGCTCGAACTGAAGCGAATGGCCCACGACACGGGTTTTGACGCTGCGGCATGAGCTCGCGTCCAGTAGCCTCCGATATGGGTCGCTTCGTACGGACCCCCTGAGCTGAGTCCCGGCGCCCACCCCCCCCTGGCGCCGGGGCTCATTCTTTTGCGTCGCCCCGTGCGGGCCGCCCGGGCGGAGGCGCGGCCGCGCGCGTCAGTCGGTGCCCCAGATCACCCAGGTACGCCACCAGCTGCGGCGGCGCGTGCGCGGTGAACTCGCAGTCGACCAGCGCCAGCCGGAGCGCCACCCACTCCAGGGAGTCCGCAAGGACCGTGCGCAGCCGGCAGCTGTGCTCCCCGGTCGGTTCCGGCCGGCCGAACGTCGCCGGCAGCCGCGCGGCGACGAACTCCGCCGGCGCCGCGAAGGTCACCTCGACCGCCAGTTCCGGCTGCCGGCGCTGGATGGAGCTGGTGAGGAACTCCGCGACATCGCCCGCGGGCAGCTCGCGCGGGGTGAAGCGGGCCCCCGTGGGGAACGGCTCGCTCACCCGGTCCACGCGGAACGTGCGCCATGCCTCGCGCTCCAGGTCGTACGCGACGAGGTACCACCGCCACCCCGTGCTCACCAGCCGGTACGGCTCGACCTGTCTCCTCGACTCGGCGCCGTCCCCCGCCCGGTACGCGAAACGCAGCCGCTCCCGACCGGTGACCGCCGCCGCCATCACCGTCAGCGTCTGCGGGTCGATGGTCGAACCGTCGCCGCGGGTCAGCGGCATGGTCGCGTTCTGCAGGACCGAGACCCGGTGCCGCAGCCTGGACGGCAGCACCTGCTCCAGCTTCGCCAGCGCCCGTACGGACGCCTCGTCGACGCCCTCGATGGCATGCCCGGCCCCCGCCCGCAGCCCCACGGCGATGGCCACCGCCTCCTCGTCGTCGAGGAGCAGCGGCGGCATGGCGGCGCCCGCGACCAGGCGGTATCCGCCCACCGAGCCGCGCGACGCCTCGACCGGGTAGCCGAGCTCGCGGAGCCGGTCGATGTCGCGGCGGATGGTGCGCGGGCTGACCCGGAGCCGCTCGGCGAGTTCGCTGCCCGGCCACTCGCGCGGCGTCTGCAGGAGCGACAGCAGATTCAGCAGTCGTGCCGGGGTGTCGGTCATGGAACCAGGATGCCCACCCATTGGGTCATGACCTGACCTAATAGGCCTTTAACTTCTTCGCATGAACTCTTCCGAATCCCCTCTGCCGTCCACGGCGGCCGCTCCCGCGGTGTCCTCGGACCCGTCGGACCGGCGCCGGTGGTTCGCGCTCGCCATCGTGATGACCGCGGCCTTCATGGACCTGGTGGACGTCACGATCGTCAACATCGCCATCCCGAGCATCAAGCAGGACACCGGCGCCACGTTCAGCTCGATCCAGTGGATCACCGCCGGGTACGCCCTGGCCTTCGCGGCCGGTCTGATCACCGGCGGCCGGCTCGGCGACATCTACGGCCGCAAGCGGCTCTTCCTCATCGGCATCGGCGGCTTCACGCTGGCCTCGGCGCTCTGCGGCTTCGCCGCGAACCCGGAGATGCTCGTCGCGTCCCGCATCCTGCAGGGCGGCACCGCCGCCCTGATGGTTCCGCAGGTGCTGTCGATCGTCCACGCCACCTTCCCGGCGCACGAGCGCGGCAAGGTCTTCGGCCTCTTCGGTGCGATCGTCGGCCTCGGCGCCGTCTCGGGACCGCTGCTGGGCGCACTGCTCACCGAGTGGAACATCGCCGGCCTGGAGTGGCGGCCGATCTTCCTGATCAACCTGCCGGTCGGCATCGCGGGACTGCTCCTCGGCCGGAAGTTCATCACGGAGTCCAAGGCTCCCAAGGCCCTCCGGCTCGACCTGGTCGGCGTCGCGCTGGTGACACTGGGGCTGCTGATGCTGCTCTACCCGCTGACCCGCGGGCGCGAGCTGGGCTGGCCGCTGTGGGGGTACGCGCTGATGGCCGGCAGCGCCCTGGTCTTCCTGGCCCTGGTGCTGTTCGAGCGGGAGAAGGCACGCAAGGACGGCTCACCGCTCGTCGAGCTCTCACTCTTCCGGGTCAAGAGCTTCGCGGCGGGTATCGCCGTCCAGCTGACCTTCGGCATCGGGCTCGGCATCTTCTTCCTGGTCTGGACGCTGTACATGCAGATCGGCCTGGGCTGGAGCGCGCTGCGCGCCGGCACGACCGGTATCCCGTTCTCCATCGCCGTGTCGTTCGCCGCCGGGATCTCCGTGCAGAAGCTGGTGCCGCGGTTCGGGCGCAAGGTCCTGCAGACCGGGGCACTGCTGATGGTCGCCGGACTGCTGCTCTACATCTGGGAGTCCGACCGGTACGGCATGGACATCGCCCCCTGGCAGATGGCTCTGCCGCTGGTCGTCATGGGTCTCGGGATGGGGCTGATCGTGGCTCCGCTGACGGACGCCGTGCTGTCCGAGGTGCCAAGGGAGCACTCCGGATCGGCGTCCGGACTGATCAACACCGTTCAGCAGATGGGCAACGCCCTGGGGCTCGGCCTGGTCTCCGTCGTCTTCTTCAGCTCCATCGATGACCGTCTGGCGCCGGCCGCGATGGGGCCGGCGTTCGTCGAGGCGTTCCAGCACTCGCTGTGGTGGGTGGCCGGAGTGCTCTCGGTGATCTTCGTGGTGATGTTCGCGCTGCCCGCGCGGCCGCGCCAGCACGTGGAGGGCGGCGACGACGTCCAGGAAGCCGCTGCGACGGACGGGGTGGCCAAGGAGGCCGCGCTGACGCACTGACGTCGCCCGTCCGCCGGCGAAGGCGCCCGCTCCCCTCGGGGGTGCGGGCGCCTTCGCGTGTGCCGCGCCCCGGTCAGCAGATGCGCGTCCGGCTCGCCATCGCCTCGCGTGCCGCCTCCTCGTCCCCGTACACCTCGCACATGTGGCGGCCGTCCGGCGTCGCCGTGTGCTCGACCTCCCACAGACTCGTCTCGCTTCCGTCGAGGAGCAGGAATGCGTGCTCGTAGAGCGTGAATCCGGCATCCCGTCCCTCGACCCGGCACTGCCGGCCGAAGACCTGGGTGATGTGGTGGGCGAACGCGGTCCGCAGCAGACGCGCGGTCCCCTCGCCCGGACCGTCCCGGTTCTCCGCGCGCCGCAGGACCCGGCGGGCATGGTCCGCGGAGTTGTCCGGCGCGTACATCCGGGGCAGCGGGGCCGGGGGAGCGGCCATCAGGACCGTGAGTATCTCCAGGTCCGCCTGGGACCCGTCCTCGCCGAACGCGGGTACGTCGGAGAAGCTGCCGGACAGCCGGGCGGCGGCGAGCTGGGCGTCGCCCTCGTCGTCGTACAGCTCATGGTGCTGGGGAGCGGGCCGCAGCCGCGACCGGGGGTCCGTCGAGCCCCTGGAGGTTCCGTGGACCAGCTCCCACAGGGTCAGCGCGGACCCGTCGGCCAGCAGATACGTGTGCCGGAAGGTCTCGCGGTGCAGTACGGAACTGTGGTGCGAGGAATGCAGGGAGCTGCTGTGGGCCAGCGCGGTCCCGAGCTGCTCGACCGTGCGGTCGGGCAGGTCGAAGGAGTTGAGTGCCCGTCGCAGGAGTCGGTCGAGATGCTGCTCGGTTGTCTCGTACGGATCGCTCAAGGTGCTGTCTCCAGGCCGTCGCCGCGTGTGACTTGATGCGTGCTTAACGTAGTCCCTGGGTCCGACATTGCGGCCGGGGTTCCAGAAAACGTACGGGACACACAGAAGGTTCCTGGTGTTTCATCCGAACTTCCTTTCCTGGAACGCGAGTAGGCGGCGAGGTGACGGCTGAGGCGGCGGGGTCAGAGGGTGCCGTAGAGATCGCTGTACGAAGGGTGGAACCCCGCCCCGGGGCGGGCGTCGACGCCGCGCGCCGCCCGCACGGCCTTCACGATCGCCCGGGTCACGGCGTCCGCGCCCGCCGCCAGGATGTCGTTCAGAGCGAGCGGATTCCCCTGCGGCAGGGGTCGTTCGCCGGTGGCCAGTGCGAACACCGTGTCCCCGTCGTTCAGCAGATGTACGGGCCGCACGGCGCGCGCCATCCCGTCGTGCGCCGTGCCCGCGAGTTTCTGCGCCTGCGAGCGGGTGAGACCGGCGTCCGTCGCGACGACGGCGAGCGTGGTGTTGAGCGGGGGGATCCTGTTCGCGTCCCGCGCCTCGTCGAGCCGGCGCCGTGCGGCTTCGTGGACCTCGGCGACGGGGCGCACGGGAGGTTCGGCGGCGCCGTACTCCCCGTACAGCACCCCGGTCACCGGATCGATCACCGAGCCCGCGGCGTTCACCACGACCAGCGCGCCGACCGTGATCCCGGACGGCAGCACCGTGCTCGCCGTGCCGACGCCGCCCTTGAGGTGGCCGGCGACCGCACCCGTGCCCGCGCCGACGCCGCCCTCGGCGACCGGAGCCCCCGGCTCCGTGCGCGCCGCGGCCTCCACGGCGGCGCGGCCGGTCGAGGCGTCCGGGCGGGCCCGCCAGTCGCCGCCCCGGCCCAGGTCGAAGAGGCACGCGGCGGGGACCACCGGGACCACCTGCGACGGATCCGGGCCGACCTGCACGCCGCGCCGCCGCTCCTCCAGCCAGGCCATCACTCCGGACGCCGAGTCCAGTCCGTACGCGCTGCCGCCGGTGAGGACGACGGCGTCGATGCGTCGCACCAGATTGCGCGGGTCGAGGGCGTCCGTCTCCCGGGTGCCGGGTCCGCCGCCGCGCACGTCGACGGCGGCGGCCACACCGCCCTCGGGCGCCAGGACGACGGTGGTGCCGCTCAACGCGCCTTCGCCCGGCACCCGCGCATGCCCGACGCGGAGCCCGGCGACATCCGTGAGCGCGTCCACCGCCCCGGGCGGCGAGAACGGGGGTTGTGCGCCATGACCGGTCATCCTGCGCTCCTCACATAGGCGGCGAGACCTCGGCCGACACCGGTGCACCCGGCGTGGGGCGCCGCGACAGCGACACCCCGACGGCCACCGTCGCGGCCGCCACCAGACCGGCTGCCAGGGTCGCCCACTCCCCGGCGAACGTACAGCCAAGGACGGCCACCGCGGCCAGCGGTAGCGGCAGTTGCTCGGCGAGGTCCCGTTTGAAGTGGCGGGAGTGGAGCAGCCACACCGTCAGCAGATAGACGGCGGTGGGAACGGTCACGGCGGCCGCCGCCGCCGTGACCGTCACATGGGCCTTGCCGGTGGCCTGCTCCACGGCGACCTCGATGCCGGAGCCGATCGCCGCGGCGGAACCGAGGATCAGGTAGTGGCCGTACCCCCAGATGAACGCCCGTCGTTTGCTGCGGAGATAGTCGTGGATCGGTACGGCGAAGTAGATCCACCAGGCGGCGAAGACGAGCAGCAGGCCGCCTGCGGCTACCGGCAGGAGATCGTCGAGCGCGTCGTGCTCGTCGACCGCCTCCTGGACGGCGACCGTGGCCGCGGCGATCGTCTCGCCGAGCACGATGATGGTGAACAGCCCGTACCGCTCGCCGATGTGGTGCGGATGCCAGCTCGTTCCGTGGCCGCGCTCGGCGAGAGCCGGGATCGACAGTTCGCACAGGGCGAGCGCGACGAAGACCGCGGTACGGGCGCCCTCGGCACCGGTCGGCAGGAACAGCATCCCGATCCAGCCCAGTTGGGCCAGGACGATTCCTGATGCGTAGCGCCGCGCGACTCTGCGTTCCGCGCCCTCGGCGCCGTGGACCACGCGCAGCCACTGACTGGTGAGCGCGAGCCGCATCACCACGTATCCGAGAACCCCGAGTGTCCAGTCCCCTCGGTCGAAGGCGCGCGGCACCCCGGCGGCGAAGATGAGCACGCCGGTGATCTGCACGAACGTGACCAGGCGGTACCACGGGTCGTCGGTGTCGTACGCGGAGGCGAACCAGGAGAAGTTCACCCAGGCCCACCAGATCGCGAAGAACACGGCCAGATAGCCGGTGACACCGGTGCCGGGGTGCCCCACCGCGACGGCGTGCACCAGACGGCCGCCCGCCTGGGCGACGGCGACGACGAAGCACAGATCGAAGAAGAGCTCCAGCGGGGTCGCGACACGATGGGGCTCGGCGGGGCTGCGGGCGGTCATCCGGGGCATGGGCCCCAGCACAGCAGACCGCCGCGGCGGCGGGCCGTGGGACGCGCAGCCCGGTCGGGGAAAGCCTCCGATGGACTCCCGCGAGCACACGCACCGGCCGGCCGGGACCCGGTTCGCCCGATGCCGTTCCGGCCCAGCCCGGTTCGGCTCGGTCCGTGGGGCCACGTCGCACTCCGTGAGGCCCTTCGCCCCGTACGGCGGTCCGTCGCCCGTTCCGCGGCGGAGCCCCTCCTCGCACCGCGGGATTGCCCGCCTCGTGCAGGCGCCGCGCGAACGGCTGCCCCGGAGTCCGGGGCGGCGTGGACGGCCCCGGAGCCGATGCTCCGCGCGCCCACGCTCCGGCCGCCGGTGACATGGGTGCCAGGGCGTCCGGGACCCGGACCGCCGAGGCCGAGCACACCGGCAGGCGGGGCATGACCGACGCCGAGCGGCCCACCGAGCCGCGGTATCCGGAGTACCACCCGGGCAGCGCCCGGCCGGAGCTGAACCGTCCCGTCCATGAGCGTTATCCGCAGATCCGCTCCACCAGCGGCTACGGCGATCCCCGGGTCCGCCGCACCGGTCCGGGACCCGGAGCCGGTACGGATCAGGAGCCCGAGCGATCCTCGAAACTTACGGCACGGCTTGCCCTTGCCATGACCGTCGTCATCGGCCAGCTCTGGTGTCTGACCGTCGTCATCGACGAGTGGATGGAGGGCAACAGCGGAACGGCCTGGTGGGGCGCCGGCTTTCTCTGCCTGCCCTTCCTCGTCGTCCTCGGGCTCCGGGTGGTCGACCCGAAGGATCGTTGACCACCGCCGTACCCTGGGAGACATGAGTACCGCCCCCGCCCCCGGACCGCGCGATGCGAAACCGTCCCAGCCGGCCAGTCCGACACAGCCGGAACAGAGGAAGCCCAAGCCGGCTCTGATCTTCGACGATCCGCTGGACCAGCAGTCCGCGGACGATACGGACCGGGGTTGGGGAGAGCGGGCCCCGGCCGGCGGCAGCGCCGCCGACCTCGCGCGTTTCCTCGACGAGAAGCCGCCGCACCACGGCTGAGCTGCTCGTCGTGCCCGCGGCCCGAATCCGGGCCCGCGCCGGCCGGGCCGCTGCGCTGTGACACGAGCGCGTCGCGGATCTCCTTCAGCACTTCCAGCTCGCCGACCTCCAGCGTCTCCTGCACCCCGTCCTTGGCGGCCTGCATGTGCGCTCGCCTGGCCAGGTACTTGGCCATCGGCAGCACCAGCAGGAAGTAGACGACGGCCGCCGTGATCAGGAAGCCGAGGGCGGCGCTGAGCACGGATCCCCACAGGATCCGGATGCCCTCGACCGTCTCGCCCGTCTTCGGATCCGTGACGCAGGGGCCTTTGAGGCAGGAGCTGTAGCTGTCCAGATCCTTGGTGCCGAACGCACCGACGAGCGGATTGATGACGCCCTAGACGAACGCGTTCACGATGTTGGTGAACGCGGCGCCGATGACGACGGCGATCGCCAGGTCGATCACATTGCCGCGCAGCAGGAAGGCCTTGAAGCCCTCCATCAGGCTGACCCTTTTCTTCTTCTCGCTCACGAGTGACTCTTCCTCCGCATGCACCGTAAGGGGAGCGGACTGCTCCGCAACCTACGACAGAATGAGAGGGAATCTCCCCGTACGCGCCTTCCGTTCGGTTGCTTGACGGAACGTCAGTGCCGTCGGGGCGGCGCATCCGGATCAGCACAGCGTCACCGCCAGCCGGCCCGAGATGCCCGCACCCGCCAACGACGCGGCCGTACTCCGCGGCACGGAGAGTACGACCAGGGCGCCGTCTGCCGCGGAGGCCTCCGCCGGATCCTCGGCCCAGCCGTCGGCCGGGGTCCGCGGCACCTCGGCGACCCGCGCCCCCTTCGCGACCACCTTGGCGCCGGCCCCGGTCCCGCCGTCCGCGATCACATCGACCCGGTCCCCGGGGCGCAGCAGCCGGACCGTCGCCGCGTCCGCGATCCGGACCGGCGCCGCGACCAGCGGAACCGGTCGTCGCTCCGCCTCCGGCGCCGCACCTCCCGTGCCGCCCCCGCCGCCCGGCGTCTCACCGCCGCCCAGCCCCGACGCGGCGAGTGCCGCGGCTGTCAGCGCGAGACCGGCCGCCATCGCGCGCCGCTGCCGCCACACGGCCCGCCGTAACCGGCGCCCACCGCCCCCGCGCACCCGCAGCGGCGCGAAGGCGGGCACCCCGCACGGTGCTGGCGCGGAGACCGGGGGGCCGGGGACCGCGGGACACGCATCGCGCGAGGGAGACCGCGGTGACGGGCGAGACCGCGGTGAGGGAGAGTGCGACGAGGAGAAGGGGACGGGGGGAACGGGCGGGACCATGGCCAACACCACCAGCCGTGACGAAGGAGAGCCGAGTTCGGACGAACACCGACGTCCCCACCATCCGCCTTCCACGCGACATCCGCTGAGCCCTGTGGACAGCCCTCACGTTGTGGACAAGTCCGTCACCCGCCCGCCGCCACGTCCCCGAGCACGTCACCCCCAGCAGGCACACACCAGCAGCCCCGTCGGACCGGCTCCCCCTGCGGCAGCCCCACCCGGGTCAGTCCCACCCGGGTCAGTCCCACCCAGGTTGGCGCAGCCCCGGTCAGCTCCCTTACGGCAGCTCGATCCCCGTGTCGATCCCGTCCAGCGCGTGCGCACAAGGACAGTTGCGGGTCTCCTGCGCGGGCAGCGCGGCCACCGCGTCGAAGAGCACCGACCGCAGCCGGTCCACATTGGCCGCGAACACCTTCAGCACCTCCCCGTGGGAGACGCCCTCGCCCGCCTCGGCGCCCGCGTCCAGGTCCGTCACCAGCGTCATCGTCGTGTAGCAGAGACCCAGTTCCCGGGCGAGCACGGCCTCCGGATGCCCGGTCATGCCGACCACCGACCAGCCCATCGCCGCATGCCAGCGCGATTCGGCCCGGGTCGAGAAGCGGGGCCCCTCGACGACCACCAGCGTTCCGCCGTCCACCGCTTCCCAGCCCCGGCCGCGGGCCGACGCCAGCGCGACCTTCCGCCCCTCGGGGCAGTACGGATCGGCGAAGCCCATGTGCACCACGTTCGGCGCCACGCCGTCCGCCCGGGTCTCCCCGTCGTAGAACGTCTGGGTGCGGGCCTTGGTGCGGTCCACCAGCTGGTCCGGCACGAGCAGCGTTCCCGGGCCGTACTCCGGTCGCAGCCCGCCGACCGCGCACGGGCCGAGTACCTGCCGTACGCCCACGGAACGCAGGGCCCACAGATTGGCCCGGTAGTTGATGCCGTGCGGCGGCACATGGTGGCCGCGGCCGTGGCGGGGGAGGAAGGCGACCCGGCGGCCGCCGATCTCGCCGAGGAAGAGGGAGTCGCTCGGTTGTCCGTACGGGGTGTCCACGCGAACCTCGGTGACGTCCTCCAGGAAGGAGTACAGGCCCGAGCCGCCGATGACACCGATCTCTGCGTTCACCATGCGGTCACAGTAGCGGGACCGGAAAACGCCGAGGACCCCGCCGATCGAATCGGCGGGGTCCTCGGTGAAGAGAGGGTGGATACCCCGGCTCAGGCGGCCGACGTACCGCTCGACGACGACGCGGAGGACGACGAGGAAGAGGCAGAAGCGGAGGACGAAGACGTGGACGCCTTCGAGTCCGAGCCCGTCGAAGACGACGGGGAAGAAGCTGGAGCTGAACCGGAGGCCTTCGCGGACGACGAAGCCGGCGCGCTGCTCGACGAGGAGCCGCGGCTGTCGTTCCGGTAGAAACCGGAACCCTTGAAGACGATGCCGACCGCCGAGAACACCTTCTTCAGGCGTCCCTCGCAGTTCGGGCACACGGTCAGGGCATCATCGGTGAACTTCTGCACCGCTTCGAGGCCCTCGCCGCACTCGGTGCACTGGTACTGATAGGTCGGCACTTGATCCTCCTGGCACTCTGACTCTATGAGTGCTAACGACGCTCCATACTGACCTATTCCGCTGGATCAGTCCACCGTGACCGGCTCGCGGTGACCGATCCCACGTGCCACGGTCCGCCCCGACGCCCTCGGTGCCAGCCGCGAACGCAGCGTCACCAGGGTCGCGAGCGCCAGTACGGTCCCCACCAGCGGCACCACGAATCCGGTGCTCGCGCCGTGGGCGTCCGCAAGCCGTCCGGCGACCGTCACGGCCGCCGCCTGTCCGAGCGCGACCGCACCCGTCAGCCAGGTGAAGGCCTCGGTCCTCGCGGACGCCGGAACCAGCGCCTCGACGAGCGTGTATCCGCTGATCAGCGCCGGAGCGATGGAGAACCCGACCAGCAGCCCCAGCCCGGCCAGCAGCGGCACGGAATGCACGGCCCACAGCCCGGACGCGGTCAGCGTCAGCGCGGCGTACCCGGCGATCAGCCTGCGCCGCGGCCCGCTCTTCCAGGCGATGGCGCCGCAGGCGATCCCGGCCAGCATGTTGCCGGCCGCGAAGATCCCGTACAGCAGGCCGTTCGCCCCCGGGCGGCCGATCTCCTCGGCGAACGCGGTCAGCGAGACCTGCATGCCGCCGAAGACCGCGCCGATCCCGAGGAAGGCCACCGCGAGCACCCGTACGCCCGGCACGGACAGGGCGGAGGCGTGCCGCCCGGAGTCGGTGGCCGTGGCGGCGCGGACCGCGGGCTGGGTGCGGTGCTGCGCCGCGAAGAGCACCCCGCCCACCAGCGTCAGCGCGGCTTCCGTGATCAGTCCGGCCGCCGGGTGCACCCCGGTGCACAGGGCGGTGGCCAGGACCGGTCCGATGACGAAGGTGAACTCGTCCGTCACCGACTCGAACGCGGCGGCGGTCGGCATCAGCGGCGAGGCCGCCCGGCCGGGCGCCGCGCCGAGCAGGGCCGCCCAGCGGGCCCGCACCATGGGCCCGACCTGCGGTACGGACGCGCCCGCCGGAACGGCGGCCAGGAACAGCAGCCACAGCGGCGCGTCCGCCAGCGCGAGTGCGGTCAGCGCCGACACGGACGCCGCGTGCACGAGCACGCCCGGCAGCAGTACGGCGCGCTGGCCGATGCGGTCGGCGAGCCTGCCGCTCTGCGGTGCGAACAGCGCCATGGAGACACCGGTGACCGCGGCGACCGCGCCGGCGCTGCCGTACGAGCCGGTGGTGTGCTGGACCAGGAGCACGATGCCGATGGTCAGCATCGCGAAGGGCTGCCGTGCCGCGAAGCCGGGCAGGAGGAAGGTCCATGCGCCCGGGGTGCGCAGCAACTGCTGGTAACCGGGGCGGTCGGAGACCGTGGACGCCACGGTCCATGCCTTTCTGCCGCCTGGTAGCGGTGCCACCGCCGTCGGCCCGCAGATGTGGGGGCCGTTCCCGTACGGGGGCTGCCGAGAGCTGTCCTCTTCGCGCGGAACTGCGGTAGATGCCGGGCGCTCGCTGCAGAGGCGGAGGACGCCACGACCGCCATACGGTCGCGCCAGCTCTGCGTCAGGCAGAGTTGGTCGATCAGGTGGGTTGAGCAGATGTATGAGTGACCGGATTTTTCGATCCGGTTTCCTTCATGCTACAGGCAGGAATACGCGCATGCCTGTGATTGTGCGCGCTCTTCCGTTCGGCACCTCGGATCAGTGGTGCGTCCTTACTGTGCCGGTGCCCGTCTCACCGCTTCCCAGCCAGCCGGCCAGCTTGCCGCCTTCGCCGACGGCTCGCAGCCGGGCCTCCGCGGCGTCGCGCACCGGATCGGTCGTGACGACCAGCAGTTCGTCCCCGTGCCGCAGCACGGTCGACGGCGCAGGTACGAAGCTCTTCGCGTCCCGTACGACCAGCGTGACGGCGGCCCCGGCGGGCAGCCGAAGCTCGCCGACCTCCACGCCGTGCATCTTCGATCTCCTGGGGATCGCCACCGACAGCAGATGCCCGCGCAGCCGTTCCAGCGGCGCCGACTCGATGCCCAGGTCGGCGGCCTCGGATGGATCCTCGGCGATCTTCAGCGCCTTCGCCAGCCAGGGCAGCGTCGGCCCCTGGATCAGCGTGTATACGACGACGAGCACGAAGACGATGTTGAAGACCCGGCCGGAGCCCTCGATCTTGGACACCATCGGAATGGTCGCCAGGATGATGGGCACGGCGCCGCGCAGCCCGGCCCACGACATCAGGGTCTTCTCCTGCCACGTCATCCGGAACGGAATCAGCGAGATGAAGACCTCCATCGGCCGCGCCACCACCGTCAGCACCAGACCCACGACCACGGCCGGCCAGAAGTCGTCGAGCAGTTCGTGCGGGGTGACCAGCAGTCCGAGCAGGACGAACATGCCGATCTGGGCCAGCCAGCCGAGCCCGTCGGCGAAGCCGCGGGTGGCGGGCCAGTGCGGCAGCTTGGCGTTGCCGAGGATCATCGCGGCCAGGTAGACGGCGAGGAAGCCGCTGCCGTGGGCCATGGCGCCCGCAGCGTAAGCGGACACGGCGATCGCCATCACCGCGATCGGGTAGAGACCGGACGCGGGCAGCGCCACGTGACGCAGTCCGTACGAGCCGAGCCAGCCGACTGCGATGCCGACGGCCGCACCGATCGCCAGTTCCAGGGCGATCTCGCCGATCAGTACGTACCAGCTGTCCACCGGGCCCCTGGTCGAGAACGCCACCACCAGGATCACCACGGGGGCGTCGTTGAAGCCGGACTCGGCCTCCAGCACACCGGTGATCCGGGCCGGCAGGGGCACCTTGCGCAGCACGGAGAAGACCGCGGCGGCGTCCGTCGAGGAGACGACCGCACCGATGATCAGCGACTGCCGCCAGTCCAGGCCGACCAGATAGTGCGCGCCGATCGCCGTCACACCCACGCTCACCGCGACGCCGACGATCGACAGCACGGCGGCGGCGGGCAGCGCCGGTTTGATCTCTTTCCACTTCGTGCCGAGGCCGCCTTCGGCCAGGATCACGACCAGGGCGGCGTAGCCGAACACCTGGGTCAGCTCGGCGTTGTCGAACTTGACGTCGAAGAACCCGTCCTGCCCCATCGCGATCCCGATGCCGAGATACAGGAGCAGGCTGGGCAGGCCGCTGCGGGACGAGATGCGTACCGCCGCGACGGCGACGAGCAGGACGAGCGAGCAGACGAGCAGGAGTTCGTTGAGCGCGTGGACAGTCAGTGGCCGTTCCTTCCCTGTGTACGCCTGCCGGATCGTCCTCCGGCGGCCGGTACTTCGTTACCTTACCTAATCTTTAACGCTTTCTTGATGCGTTCGAGTGTCCGTGCGATCGCTACTCGATTCGATGCATCCCGATACCGCGTCGGACCCGCTTCGGTGCTGCGCCTATGGTTGCTCCTGCACTCCCAGGACCACCCTGCCCCTCGAAGGACAGCGATGCCCGCCAACACAACCGCCTCTTCCGGCTCTTCCGGTTCTGCCGGTGAGAAGACCGGCAAGAAGAAGGGGCGACGCGCCCGCCTGATCGTGATCGTCCTGGTGCTGGCGCTTGTCGCGGGTATCGGTTACGGCACGTTCTGGTCCGTTACCACCGTGCGGGCCTCGTACCCGCAGACGAACGGCTCCATCAAGATCGCCGGTCTCGCCGGCAACGTCGACGTCAAACGCGACAGCTACGGGATTCCGCAGCTCTACGCCGACTCCGACACCGACCTGTTCCGCGCCCAGGGCTTCGTGCAGGCGCAGGACCGCTTCTGGGAGATGGACGTCCGCCGTCACATGACGGCCGGCCGGCTCTCCGAGATGTTCGGTTCCGGGCAGGTCGACACGGACGCCTTCCTGCGCACGCTGGGCTGGCGCAAGATCGCGCAGGAGGAGTACGACACCGTCCTGTCCGCGGACACCAAGAAGAACCTGCAGGCGTACGCGGACGGGGTGAACGCCTACCTCAAGGGGCGCGACGGCAAGGACATCTCCGTCGAGTACGCCGCACTCGGACTCACCAACGACTACAAGCCGACCAAGTGGACCCCGGTCGACTCGGTCGCCTGGCTGAAGGCGATGGCCTGGGACCTGCGCGGCAACATGCAGGACGAGATCGACCGCTCGCTGATGACCAGCAGGCTCAGCCAGAAGCAGATCAAGGACCTGTACCCGGCGTACCCGTACGACAAGCACAGGCCGATCGTCGACCAGGGCGGGATCTCGCAGGTCACCGGTGCGTTCGACCCCGCCGCGACGGACTCCGCCGGCCCCGGCGCGAGCACCGTGCAGGGCGCCACCGAGGGCGTGACCACCCAGCTCGCCTCGCTCTCCGACACCCTCGACGAGATCCCCGCGCTGCTCGGCCCGAACGGCAACGGCATCGGATCCAACTCCTGGGTCGTCTCGGGCAGATACACGACGACCGACAAGCCGCTGCTCGCCAACGACCCGCACCTGGCGCCGCAGCTGCCCTCGCTCTGGTACCAGATGGGGCTGCATTGCCGGCAGCTCTCGGCGACCTGCCAGTACGACACCGCCGGGTACACCTTCTCGGGCATGCCCGGCGTGATAATCGGTCACAACCAGGACATCGCCTGGGGGTTCACCAACCTGGGTGCGGACGTCACCGACCTCTTCCTGGAGAAGGTCTCCGGCGACGGGTACCAGTACGACGGCAAGGTGAAGCCGTTCGTCTCCCGTGAGGAGACCATCAAGGTCGCGGGCGGCGAGAGCCGGCACATCACCGTCCGTGAGACGAACAACGGTCCGCTGGTCTCCGACCGCAGCGGTGAACTGGAGAAGGTCGGTCAGAAGGCCCCCGTCACCAACTCCGCGCCGGACCGCGCCGACGGTTACGCCGTCGCCCTGAAGTGGACCGCACTGGAGCCGGGCCACTCGATGGACGCCGTCTTCGAGCTCGACCGCGCCAAGGACTTCACCACCTTCCGCGCCGCCGCCGAGCACTTCGAGGTCCCCTCGCAGAACCTCATCTACGCCGACACCAAGGGCAACATCGGCTATCAGGCCCCGGGGAAGATCCCGGTCCGCAAGCAGGGCGACGGCACGATGCCGAGCCCCGGCTGGACCTCGGCCTACGGCTGGAAGAAGGACCCGATCCCCTTCGACCAGCTGCCGTACGAGTACAACCCGAAGCGCGGCTACATCGTCACCGCCAACCAGGCCGTCATCGACGAGAAGAAGTACCCCTACCTGCTCACCAAGGACTGGGGATACGGCACCCGCAGCCAGCGGATCAACGACCTCATCGAGTCGAAGATCAAGGGCGGCGGGAAGATCTCGACCGACGACATGCAGAAGATGCAGATGGACAACACCAGCGAGATCGCCGCGCTGCTGGTGCCCGAGCTGATGAAGATCAACGTCTCGGACAAGAGCGTCCGCCAGGCGCAGAAGCTCCTGGAGGGCTGGGACTACACCCAGGAGTCCGACTCGGCGGCCGCCGCGTACTTCAACGCGGTCTGGCGCAACATCCTCAAGCTCGCCTTCGGCGACAAGCTGCCCAAGGAGATGCGGGTCAAGGGCGAATGCCTCACCGTCCTCCCGGCCGACAGCACGGGCCCGGTCGACGAGCAGGACAAGCCGGTGCGCGAGTGCGGCCAGCGCGCCGCGGACACGGCGCAGCCGGACGGCGGCGACCGGTGGTACCAGGTGGTCGCCGGGCTCATGGACGACAAGAACAACGACTGGTGGAAGTCGCCGAGGAGCCGCAAGGACGAGGCGACCACGACCCGGGACGAGCTCTTCGGCCGCGCCATGGCGGATGCCCGCTGGGAGCTGACCGCCAAGCTCGGCAAGGACACCTCCACCTGGAGCTGGGGCCGGCTGCACCAGCTGACCCTGAAGAACCAGACCCTCGGCACCGAAGGCCCCGATCTGCTCCAGCGGGTCCTCAACCGCGGTCCGTGGAACCTCGGCGGCGGCGAGGCCGCGGTCGACGCCACCGGCTGGAACGCGGCGGGCGGCTACGAGGTCGTCTGGGTCCCGTCGATGCGGATGGTCGTCAACGTGGGGGACTGGGACAAGTCCCGCTGGATCAACCTCACCGGCGCCTCCGGGCACGCGTTCAGCGCGCACTACACCGATCAGACCGGAAAGTGGGTCAACGGTGATCTGCTCGACTGGTCCTTCGGGACGAATGCCGTGGCCAACTCGACGAAGGACACTCTGACGCTCAAACCGTCGTAGGGCGCGCGCCGGGCCGGTGGGCCCGGCGCGGTGTCCGCAGAGGGCTTCCCGTCATCCGGTGAAGCGCCGGGCGCCGGCAGGTGTCACCACGGCATCCACGGGGTGGTCGTGCGGTTCCACGGGGACCTGCGCGACCACCTCGTTGTCGTACAGCAGGACGATCAGCGCCGGGTGCGCCCCGGCTGCCGCGAGCCGGGCCAGTACCCGGTCGTAACTCCCGCCGCCCCGGCCGAGCCGCATGCCGCGCCCGTCCACGGCGAGCCCCGGCAGCAGGACCGCGTCCGCGTCGAGAACGGCGTCGGGCCCCAGCCGCGGGCCGTCCGGCTCCAGCAGCCCGCGGGCCGCCGGGAGGAGGCGGCCGGCGCCCTCGTACGGCGCCCAGTCCAGATCGTCGTCCGCGAGCAGCACCGGAAGCAGCACCCGCACACCTCGCGCGCGCAGCTCGTCCAGCAGGGCCCGGGTCCCGGGCTCACTGCCCACCGAGACGTAGGCGGCGACGGTGCGGGCCTCGGCCAGCTCGGCGAGATTCACCGCGCCCCGGGACAGAACCGCACCGGCACGTTCCACGTCCTTGCTGGTCAGGAGGGCCCGCTGGGCGAGCAGTTGACGCCGCAGCGACTTCTTTCCGGACATGTCGGTGTTCAACGCGCACCTATGATCTCTCGTATGTGCATATATAAGTACAAAGTTAACCGGACGCTCATCTTCCGCCCATAGCCAACGGTTATGGTTGCGCGCATGACTCAGTCGCACCCCAGGATCAGCAAGGCTGTCATCCCAGCCGCGGGACTCGGTACCCGCTTCCTGCCGGCCACCAAAGCCACGCCCAAGGAGATGCTGCCTGTCGTCGACAAGCCCGCGATCCAGTACGTCGTCGAGGAGGCGGTCGCCGCCGGGCTCTCCGACGTACTCATGATCACGGGCCGCAACAAGCGGCCGCTCGAGGACCACTTCGACCGCAACTACGAACTGGAGTCGGCGCTCACCCGCAAGGGCGACGCCGAGCGGCTCCAGAAGGTCCAGGAGTCGAGCGACCTCGCCACCATGCACTACGTCCGCCAGGGCGACCCGCGTGGCCTCGGCCACGCCGTGCTGTGCGCCGCGCCGCACGTCGGCGACCAGCCGTTCGCCGTCCTCCTGGGCGACGACCTCATCGACCCCCGCGACCCGCTGCTCGCCCGCATGGTCGAGATCCAGGAGCGCGAGGGCGGCAGCGTCATCGCGCTGATGGAGGTCGAGCCGGCGCAGATCCACCAGTACGGCTGTGCGGCCGTCGACGCCACCGTCGACGGTGATGTCGTCCGGGTGACTGCGCTGGTCGAGAAGCCCGAGGTGGCCGAAGCACCGAGCAATCTCGCGGTCATCGGGCGCTATGTCCTCGATCCCGCCGTCTTCGACATACTGCGCAGGACCGAGCCGGGCCGCGGCGGCGAGATCCAGCTCACCGACGCGCTGCAGCTGCTCGCCGCGGACGAGAAGATCGGCGGGCCGGTGCACGGTGTCGTCTTCAAGGGACGCCGTTATGACACCGGCGACCGGAGCGATTACCTCCGTGCCATTGTCAGACTCGCATGCGAACGTGAAGACCTGGGACCGGAGTTCCGGACCTGGCTCCGCAGTTATGTCAGCGAGGAGATGTAGCACTTTGAGCAGCACCATCTGGTCGGTGGACGAGCACCTGGCAGACATCCTCGGAGCAGTTCGGCCACTCGAACCCATCGAGCTGCAACTGCCGGAGGCCCAGGGCTGCGTCCTCGTCGAGGACGTCATGGTGGAGATCGCCCTGCCGCCCTTCGACAACAGCTCGATGGACGGGTACGCGGTCCGTGTCTCCGATGTCGAGGGTGCCAGCGAGGAGTTCCCCGCGGTGCTCACGGTCGTCGGTGACATCGCGGCGGGCAGCGACGGACTCGGCGGCGACCGGACCGTGGGACCGGGCCAGGCCGCCCGCATCATGACCGGTGCCCCGCTGCCGGCCGGTGCGGACGCCGTCGTGCCCGTCGAGTGGACCGACGGGGGCACGGGCGGCGGCCCCGCGGACACCATGCGCGCCCACCGCGAAGCCCCGCAGGACGCGGGCGGTGAGGTCCGGGTCCACCGCCCGGTCGAGGCCCGCGCCCACGTCCGGGACCGCGGCAGCGACGTGCAGCCCGGCGATCTGGCCCTGCGGGCCGGTTCGGTGATCGGGCCGCCGCAGATCGGGCTGCTCGCCGCGATCGGCCGCTCGACCGTGAAGGTACGACCCCGGCCGCGCGTCGTCGTGATCTCCACGGGCAGCGAGCTGGTGCAGCCCGGCGAGGAGCTGACCGGCGGCCGGATCTACGACTCGAACAGCTTCGCGCTGACCGCCGCCGCGCGTGACGCCGGAGCGATCGCCTACCGCGTCGGCGCTGTGGCCGACGACGCCGATTCGCTCCGCGCCACCATCGAGGACCAGCTGATCCGCGCCGACATCGTCGTCACCACGGGCGGGGTCAGCGTCGGCGCGTACGACGTGGTCAAGGAGGCCCTGTCCTCCGTCGGCGACGCGGACGAGCCGGGCAGCGGGATCGACTTCCGCAGGCTCGCCATGCAGCCCGGAAAGCCGCAGGGCTTCGGCTCGATCGGCCCGGAGCACACGCCGCTGCTGGCGCTGCCGGGCAACCCGGTCTCCTCGTACGTCTCCTTCGAGCTGTTCGTGCGGCCCGCGATCCGCACGCTGATGGGGCTGGAGGAAGTGAACCGCCCGACCGTCCGGGCCACGCTGAACACCGAGAAGGCACTCACCTCGCCGTCCGGCCGGCGCCAGTTCCTGCGTGGTGCGTACGACGCGGAGGAGGGCACCGTCACCCCCGTCGGCGGGTCCGGATCGCATCTGATCGCCGCCCTCGCCCAGGCCGACGCACTGATCGTCCTGCCCGAGGACGTCACCTCCGCGGAGCCCGGCACGGTCACGGAGGTGATCCTGCTCCGCTGACCGCCGCCCGGTGGCGGTACGGTATCTGCCGCTGTGCCTTCCCGGGGGACACCCCCCGGACCCCCGGCCGCACTCCGGTGCAGGCCGAGCGGGCAACCGGCGCCCTACCGCTAGGCGGAGTCCAGTGAGTACGCAGAACAGGCTGACGCATCTCGACGAGGCGGGTGCGGCCCGGATGGTCGACGTGTCCGGGAAGGACGTCACCGCGCGCGTCGCCCGCGCCAGCGGCCGGGTGCTGGTCTCGCCGCGCGTCGTCGAACTGCTCCGTGGCGAGGGAGTCCCCAAGGGCGATGCCCTCGCCACCGCCCGCATCGCGGGGATCATGGGTGCCAAGCGCACCCCGGAGCTGATCCCGCTCTGCCACCCGCTCGCCGTCTCCGGTGTCGGGGTCGATCTGAGTGTCGCCGACGACGCGGTGGAGATCACCGCCACGGTGAAGACGACGGACCGTACGGGCGTGGAGATGGAGGCGCTGACCGCCGTCTCGGTCGCCGCGCTCACCGTCGTCGACATGGTCAAGGCGGTCGACAAGAGCGCGGTCATCACGGACGTCCGGGTCGAGGCGAAGTCCGGCGGCAAGTCCGGCGACTACCGGCGCCCCGCGCCCGAGGGAGCGGACGCATGACGGCACCCGACGCGGCCCCGGCCGCTCCGTACACCGCCCTCGTCGTCACGGCGTCGAACCGCGCCGCGGCCGGTGTCTACGCCGACCGCGGCGGTCCGCTGATCGCGGAGGCGCTCACCGCGCTCGGTTTCGCCGTCGACGGCCCGCGGGTCGTCCCCGACGGCGACCCCGTCGAGCAGGCGCTGCGGGCCGGCGTGGCCGCCGCGTACGACGTCGTCGTCACCACCGGCGGCACCGGCATCTCGCCGACCGACCGCACCCCCGAGGCCACCCGCCGCGTCCTCGACCACGAGATCCCCGGGATTCCCGAGGCGATCCGCGCCCAGGGCCGTGACAAGGTCCCCACGGCCGCCCTCTCCCGCGGTCTCGCGGGCGTCGCGGGCCACACCCTCGTCGTGAACCTGCCGGGTTCCACCGGCGGGGTGCGCGACGGGCTCGCCGTACTCGAACGCCTTCTGGTGCACGCCGTCGACCAGCTCCGCGGCGGCGACCACCCCCGACCCGGGAGCCCGAGCTGAACGTCCCGACCTGGCCGGTGATCCTGACGGACGGAGCAGTCGCCCTCCGGCCGATAAAGCTGCGTGACCAGCGCATGTGGCGCGAGGTCAACCGGCGCAACCGCGACTGGCTGCGCCCCTGGGAGGCGACCGTCCCGCCACCCGCCCCGGGCGGCCCCGTCGCCCGGCGTCCCACCTACCGCCAGATGGTCCGTCATCTGCGCTCGGAGGCGAACGCGGGCCGGATGCTGCCCTTCGCCATCGAGTACGAGGGCCGCCTGGTCGGGCAGTTGACCGTCGCCGGAATCACCTGGGGGTCGATGTGCTCGGGTCATGTCGGCTACTGGGTGGACCAGGACGTGGCGGGCCGCGGCGTGATGCCGACCGCGGTCGGGCTCGCCGTCGACCACTGCTTCCGCGCGGTCGGACTGCACCGCATCGAGGTGTGCATTCGTCCGGAGAACGGGCCCAGCCGAAGGGTGGTGGAAAAACTCGGATTCCGCGAGGAAGGTCTGCGTCCTCGCTATCTCCACATCGACGGTGCCTGGCGGGACCACCTGATCTACGCGCTCACCGCGGAGGAAGTGCCCGACGGACTGCTCCGGCGCTGGCACCGGGCACGACCCGGGACGCCACGCGAAATAAAATAAGTGTTCGAAATTGATCGTCGCGTGACTGCAAACGAACGGGCGAACGCCGACTGTTGATCTGAACAATCACAAAAAAAGTCCGTGATATCAGCCGGATCGTGCGACACACCGGGCCAATTGGCGGATGCCTCCGTGCAAACCCCTCTACGGTGTGAGACGTGAGCAGCAGCGGCCTCATCTATGCAGTCATCGTCGGGGCCTGGGCCGCCTACTTGGTGCCGATGTGGCTCCGAAGGCAGGACGAGCTCAACGAGGACCGTCCGACGGAACGCTTCAGCACCGCCATCCGGCTGCTGTCCGGACGGGCGGCCATGGAGCGCCGGTACGCCAAGGAGCTGCGGGAACGCGCCAACGACGAGGCGGAGCCCGACGTCGACCCGGACGCGAGCACGGACCGAATGGATTCCGTGGACGTCCGGGCCTTCGCCGCGCCTCCGGCGCACACCGAAGCCCGGGTGCACGATCCGGCGCACGCGGCCCCGGAGCGTACGGACCGGGCCCGGCAGGTCCGGGAAGGTTCCGCGCCCGCGCGGCGCGCGCGTCCCGGCGGGATCGACGCCGAGCGCGCCCGGCGCGCCCAGCGCCTCCAGGTCCTCGCGCGCCGTCGGCGTACCACCTCGGTCCTCTTCCTCGCCTTCACCCTCGGCGCGGTCGTCGCGGCCGTCGGCGGCCTCCACTTCCTGTGGGCGCCCGCGGTCCCGGCCGTACTGCTGAGCGCGTACATCGTGCATCTGCGCGCCCAGGAACGCCGCCGGTTCGTCTTCACCATGGACCGGCGCAGGGCGGAGGTCGCGGCGCAGCGCCTGCGCGAGAACCGCCCCCGCAGGCACCAGCCCCCGGCGGCGGCCCCGGTCGAGTCCGACGAGGAGGCCGAGGCGCGCCACCCCGATCCCGAGCCGGAGCCCACCGTCACGGTCTCCCCGCAGGAAGCGGGCCGGCGCGCCCTGGTCGAGCAGACGGACCACGCGGAATGGGTCGACCAGCAGCGTGAACGCGGACGGGCCCAGGGCGACAGCTGGGAGCCGGTCCCGGTCCCGCTGCCGACGTACGTCACGGCGCCGGTCGCCCCGCGTGCCACCAGCGGTGTCGAGGTCGGCAACCCGGAGACCTGGAGCGCGGCCCGCTCCAGCGTCGCCGAGCCGACCCAGACCGGCACGGCGGCCCCCGTGGTGCCGCCCGTCGACCCGGCGCCGCGCCAGCGCGGCAACCCGTCCCGCCGCACCCGCGACCGCGGCCGGACCCCGCTCTTCGACCAGTACGAGAACGGCGACCGCCCCCGCGCCGCCAACGAGTGAGACCCGTCCCGCCGCCCACCCGGCTGACCAGCGGAGGAACGGATTTCCAAGCACCCCCGTAGGGGTGCTAGAGTTTCACTCGTTGCAAGGGCCTGTGGCGCAGTCTGGTAGCGCACCTCGTTCGCATCGAGGGGGTCTGGGGTTCAAATCCCCACAGGTCCACCGCAGCTCAGAGCCCCTACCGGGGAAACCCGGTAGGGGCTCTTTGGCGTTGTGCGGCGGTCCGCTCCGAGCGGACGGCCGCGCTCTGCGGGCCGGGTCCGGCCCGGCGTGGGCGGGAAAGGGGCTGTGCGTGGCTCAAGGCGCTCGCGGTGCCCCCGTCCGCCGTGCGGGATCCACCCGGCCGCGCAAGGGGCCGGGACCGCGCGGACGGACGGCCGGGAAGCCTCCCCGCCCGCCTGCCGGGTGCGAGGGCCGGAGCGTGGGATACCTCCGTACGGGGCGGTCGCGGGGTGGCACGAGCGGGACCTGAGGGACGCGCCGGGCGCGCATCGTTGTCGATGTGCGGGGGATCACATACTTTGCCCGGTGGTGTCATTGCCTGCTCGGTTCTCAGGGCGACGGTCTTCCTGCGTGATGCGGTGTCATGTCCTGCGGGATTCCACCGCGGCCGCTTGCCAGGGGAGATCCGTGGTCGCGGCCCTTTCCCGTTGTGCCGGCGAAAAACGTGACGGAGTGAGATGAGTCGATCCGGCCCCGGACGTCAGAGCGGTCGTCGTGCGCGCCGTGGATCTCGGGTGCCGGTGGGGCTGCTGGCCGTATCCGCCCTGGTGCTCACGGCATGCAGTTCCTCCGAAGCGGGCTCCATCCCAGGGGGAAGTGCCAGCGCGAGGACCGAGGCGTCTTTCGCGCGGCTGATCGATATCGGCCATGGCCGGAAGATCTATCTCGAATGCCGCGGCAGCGGGTCCCCCACGGTCGTTCTCGTCCCGGGACTCGTTGCCGCCGCCGATACCTGGAGTTATGTGAAGGACTCCGCCGGCGCCATGAAACCCAGCGGATCGGCCGTATACCCCAGGGTCGGAGAATTCACCCGAGTCTGTTCCTACGACCGCCCGGGAACGGCACGGGAGAGCGGTGGCGTCACCACCTCGACATCGGTGCCGCAACCCACCACGCCGCGGGGGGACGTCGCCGACCTGCGCGCGGTGTTGGACACGGCGGGGGTGGGCGGACCCTATGTGCTCGCCGGATGGTCGGCGGGCGGTCCGGTCGTGAGGATCTTCGCCGCCGAGCATCCGCACGAGGTGTCCGGCCTCGTGCTCGTCGACGCGGAATCGGAATTCCTGCAGTCGGAGCTCACGCCCGCGCAATTCGACACCTTCCTCGCGCTGATCCGCAACGACGACAGTAAGCGCGTCGCCCAGTGGAAAGATGTGGAGAGGCAGAATCCCGAGAAGGTCTTCGACCAGGTGCGCGCCGCTCCCGCGGCGCCGCGGATTCCCGTCGTCGTGCTGTCCGGCGACACTTTCGACCCCGCCGCATTCCGCGCTCGCCTTCCGGCGGGTGCACCGGCCGGTTTCGCCCAGGTTTTCTGGCGGGCACAACTGGCGTCGCAGGAGCGTCTCGCAGAGCAGTATCCCGATGCGGAACACATCACGAAGACGCGCAGCGACCACAACATTCACAACAACCGGCCCCAGCTCGTCGTCGACGCGATTCACGATGTCGTCGAGAAGGTCCGCGGCCGGCAGAGCGGAAAGCCTTCACCGCAGTGACCGTCCCGCCATTTCGGTGACCATCCCTTCTCATCGGCGACGTCGGGGGAGCCCCGGCGCCGGCGCCGGGGAATCGCGCGGAAGCGGCACAGCCTTCAGGTCCGGCCGGTGGCGGGCGGTTCGCCGGTGATCAGCTGCACTGCCAGGTGAACATCGCCCGGTCGAAACGGAGGTCCGCCAGATCCTGCCGGCGGATCAGCCAGTACAGGACGCCGCTGTCGCCCCACATCATGTCGGCCGCCGTATCGCTGTCGAACTGGGCGAGCAGCAGCCACTCGCGGGCCTCCCGCGACAACTCGGGGTCGTTCCAGGAGAGGGGTTCGTCCCGGACCGCAGCCGCGATCTCGATCTCCACCGGGTTCTGGATCGACCGGGCGTGGCCACCGATCCGGTGGCCCGCCACACCGTCGTGGTCCCCCAACGCGTCCAGGAACTCCTGGGCGCACACCGGGTGGTCGTACCGTCCGAAGGGTGCCTCGGGAGCGAAGGCCTCCCGGACATCCGGGTGCCAGGGATCCGTCGCGGTGCCCGTCGCCCGCGCGGCGCGCCGGTCGCCGGGTCCAGGCGGAAGCCCGGGCGCAACAGCCCCAGCCACTGCTCCGCGATGTCGGAGGGAAGGTGCTCGTGGGCGAGTTCGCGCAGTGTCCCGGACGGTCCTTGTGTCATGAGGTGATGATGCGCGCTCCCACTGACACTCCCGGGGCTCCGGCCGGGCGGCGGACGGGGGGACGGGTCGTACGGCGAGGAGTCCGGCACCTCGGGGATCCGTCGAACTCCGTTTCGCCTACGCTGTTTTCGATCACCTTCCGCACCGGCACTCCCTTTTGGGGATGCCTGGCGGCAGGATGAACCGCAGCCCCCTGCCCGCGATTCACCCTCCGGAGGAGCGACCTGTGACCGTCGGCCCGTCCACGCCTCAGATCGACACCAGCAAACCGCACCCGGCGCGCGTCTACGACTGGCTGCTGGGGGGCAAGGACAACTACCCCGTCGATCAGGCCGTGGGAGAGAAACTCCCCCCGGAGGCACGGGCCAACGCGGCGCGGAACCGGGCCTTCATGCACCGGGCCTCCGCCTGGCTGGCGCGCCAGGGCATCGACCAGTTCCTCGATGTGGGCACGGGCATACCCACCTCACCCAACCTGCATCAGATCGTCCAGGCGATCACACCGACGGCTCGGGTCGTCTACGCGGACAACGACCCCATAGTGCTCCGCCATGCGGAGGCGCTGCTGGTCAGCAGTCCTGACGGGGCGACGGATTACATTCACGCCGATGTGCGGCAGCCGCAGCTGATCCTCGACCGTGCCCGGAAACTGCTGGACTTCGACAGGCCCATCGCCCTGTCCCTGATCGCGCTCATGCACTTCCTGCCCGACGAGCAGGACCCGTACGGCATCACGCGCACCCTGGTGGACGCCCTGCCGTCGGGGAGCTGGCTGGTGCTGTCGCACGGTACGGCGGACCAGCATCCGGAACTCCGGTCCGAGACCGAGTCCGCCTACCGGAAGGGCGCCATCTCGCTGCGGATGCGCAGCCGCACCGAGGTCGAGCCGTTCTTCGACGGCCTGGACCTCGCCGAGCCCGGGCTCGTACCGGCCACGGAGTGGTACCGCGAGGAGCCGGCTCCGGAGGTCGAACGAAGCGGGTTCTACGTGGGTGTCGCACGGGTCAGGTGAGGCGGCAGGGCCCGGGGCGGCGCCGGCCGGGCGGTCAGCAGGGCCCTGCGACGGGCCCCGCGCGGCGTGGGGCCCTGATCAGGACCCCTGGAGCGGCTTGGCGAAGCAGAGGCTGCTCTCGTACGTGCGGTAGTACCCGAACTTGTCGCAGGGCGTGTAGCCGCTGGACAGGTAGAGCGCGATCGCCTCGGGCTGCTGGTCCCCGGTCTCCAGCACCATGCGGGTACGGCCCGCCTCCCGTGCGTCCGTTTCGAGAGCGGCGAGGATGCGGCGGGCCAGACCCTTCCCGCGGGCCTGCCGGGTCACGAACATCCGCTTGAGCTCGGCGTCACCGTCCGAGTAGTTCTCCTCGTTCTCGTCCTGCGCGCGCCAGCCGCCGGTGGCCACCGGCACGTCCGACTCGTCGTAGGCGACCAGATACAGACCGTTCGGGGGTCGGAACATCGACGGGGCCAGCGGTGTGGCATCGCCCTCACTCCCGTAGCGCTCGGCGTACTCGAGCTGCACCTCGTCGTTGAGTTTGACGGCATCGGGGTGATCAAACGGTCTGTACTGGATATTCATGCGAAGTATGGTACAGGTATACGACGAATGGTTGTCGGTATTGTGCCGGGATGCTCACCGTGACCAGCGTAAACGTGAACGGGCTCCGCGCCGCCGCCAAGAAGGGCTTCGTCGAGTGGCTGGCGGGGACCGAGGCCGATGTCATCTGTCTGCAGGAGGTGCGCGCCGAGCCGCAGCAGCTCGCCCCCGAGGTGCGCGAGCCCGAGGGCTGGCACACCGTGCACGCACCCGCCGCCGCCAAGGGGCGGGCCGGGGTCTCGCTCTACACGCGCCGGGCGCCGGAGCGGGTGCAGATCGGGTTCGGTGGATTCGGGGACGCCGGGAGCGAGGAGTTCGACGACAGCGGCCGGTACGTCGAGGTCGACCTGCCCGGCGTCACGGTGGCCAGCCTCTATCTGCCCTCCGGTGAGGTCGGCACGGAGCGGCAGGACGAGAAGGAGCGCTTCATGGGCGCCTTCCTGTCGTACCTGAAGGGCCTCAAGGAGCGGGCCGCGGCCGGTGGCCGCGAGGTGCTGGTGTGCGGTGACTGGAACATCGCCCACCGGGAGGCCGACCTGAAGAACTGGAAGGGCAACAGGAAGAACTCCGGTTTCCTGCCGGAGGAGCGGGAGTGGCTGACCCGGGTCTTCGACGAGGCCGCGTACGTCGACGTGGTGCGGGCGCTCCACCCCGACGAGGAGGGGCCGTACTCCTGGTGGTCCTACCGGGGGCGCGCCTTCGACAACGACACGGGCTGGCGCATCGACTACCAGGTGGCGACCCCCGGCCTCGCCGCGCGTGCGACGAAGGCCTGGGTGGAGCGGGCCGCCACGCACGGCGAACGCTGGAGCGACCACGCGCCGGTGACGGCCGTCTTCACCCGGTAGCCCGGTAGCCCGGTCGGGGTGCGGAGGGGGAACGCCTACTGGGCCCGCCGGTAGCTGCTGCCGTCCTTGGGACGGGTCAGCAGGCCCGCCACGACCAGATACCGGCGCAGCGCCGAGTAGTCGTCGTGCACGGTGAGCAGCGCCTCGTTGACCTCGCGCTCGGTGTACGTGCGGCCGGGCTCGAACAGGGTCCGGGTCAGGTGGACGAGCAGTTGCTCCCGGCGGGCCGGCTTGCGGGGGATCGCGGTCAGCCGTCCGTGGGAGAACAGGGCGGCGACCCCGCGTGAGTCGCTTGCGTCGTTGTCAGGCATGACGGGAAGCCTGTCCTACGGCGGGGGGCCGGGCAACGCGTTTTCGTGCGGGCGGCCCGGCGGGGGGTTCACGCCGCCGGGGTCCTGGGCGGCTGCGTGCCCTCGTCGCGGCGCAGCCGCCGGTCCAGTGCCATGGAGAGCTCCGCGTCCACCACCGCGCGGGCGAGCGGGCGGAGCCCGGCCGGTTCGGTCTGTGCGGTGTGCGCCTGCAGTATGCCTACGAAGAGGTCGGCGAGTGCGTCCGCGTGTTCGCGGACCCGGCGGCCGGCCGAGAGCACGGTGGAGAGCGGGACTCCCTCCCGCACCAGCTCCGCCGACACCTCCAGGAGACGGCGGCTGATGTGCACGATCTCGTCGCCGTCGGTGGCGAGGTAGCCCAGGTCCAGCGCGGCGGCGAGGTTCTCCGGGGTGACCTCGCCCTCGAAGTGGTCCGCGAGCTGCTCGGGCGTCAGACGGACCGGGACCTCCTCGGTCGGTTCGCCCAGCCCCAGCACCTCGGCGACGTCGCGGCCGCTCTCGAAGGTGCGGGCCAGGTCGGCGATCCCGGTGAGTGTGTGGCCGCGCTCCAGCAGGCCGGCGATGGTCCGCAGCCGGGCCAGGTGGTGGTCGTCGTACCAGGCGATGCGCCCCTCCCGGCGCGGCGGGGCGATCAGGCCGCGCTCCCGGTAGAAACGCAGGGTCCGCACGGGGATGCCGGCTTCCTTGGCCAGCTCCTCCATGCGGTATTCGCGGTGCTCGCGTCCTTCAGCCACTACCGCACCCTATGTTGTACCGCCGGTAACTTTCCCTTGCCGGACCCCTACCCATCGGTACGGAGCTGCTCTACTCTCCCAACAATGCCAGTGATTGCTGGCAGAGTCGTGTGACGTACCGCGGGAGGCGGCAGCATGGCCCAGCACGAGCATGTACGAGTGGCGGTGATCGGATCCGGATTCGGCGGCCTGGGGGCCGCGGTCCGGCTGCGCCGCGAAGGCATCACCGACTTCGTCGTCCTGGAGCGGGCCGACTCCGTCGGTGGCACCTGGCGCGACAACAGCTATCCGGGCTGCGCCTGCGACGTACCGTCCCACCTCTACTCGTTCTCGTTCGCCCCCAACCCCGACTGGCCGCGCACCTTCTCCGGGCAGGAACACATCCGCGCCTACCTCGAACGCGTCGCCGACACCTTCGGACTGCGCCCGCACATCAGGCTGGGCCATGAAGTGACGATGATGCGGTGGGACAACGACGAGCTGTACTGGGTCATCGAGTCCGCGAACGGGGCCACGATCGTCGCCGATGTCGTCGTCTCCGCGACCGGCCCGCTCTCCGACCCGAAGATGCCGGACATCCCAGGCCTCGCCGAATTCCCCGGCAAGGTCTTCCACTCGGCCCGCTGGGACCACGACTACGACCTGACCGGCAAGCGGGTCGCCATGGTCGGCACCGGTGCCTCGGCCATCCAGATCGTGCCGTCGATCCAGCCGAAGGCCGGCCGGCTGACGCTGTTCCAGCGCACCCCGCCGTGGGTCATGCCACGCATGGACCGCGGCATCAGCGGCGTCGAGCGCTGGCTGCACGGCAAGCTTCCGTTCACCGGCACCGCGCGCCGCGGACTGCTCTGGGGCATACGGGAGTTGCAGGTCAGCGCCTTCACCAAGCATCCGAACGAACTCGGTCTGGTGGAGCGGATAGCCAAGTCCAACATGGCGCGGGCCATCAAGGATCCGGCGCTGCGGGCCAAGCTGACCCCCTCGTACCGCATCGGATGCAAGCGCATCCTGCTCTCCAGCACCTACTACCCGGCTCTCGCCCAGCCCAATGTGGATGTGGTCGCCTCCGGGCTGACGGAGGTGCGCGGCTCGACCGTCGTCGCGGCCGACGGTACGGAGACCGAGGTCGACGCGATCATCTTCGGCACCGGCTTCCATGTGACGGACATGCCGATCGCCGACCGGGTCGTCGGCGCGGAAGGCGTCACGCTCGCCGAGTCCTGGAAGGACGGCATGCAGTCGCTGCGGGGCGCGACCGCGGCCGGCTTCCCCAACTGGATGACGATCATCGGCCCCAACACGGGACTCGGGAACTCCTCCATGATCCTGATGATCGAGTCCCAGCTGAACTACATGGCCGACTACCTGCGCCAGCTGAACGTCCTGGGCGGACGGACCGCGCTCGGTGCGCGGGCCTCGGCGGTCGGGGCATGGAACCGGCGGGTCCAGGAGCGGATGAAGCGGACCGTGTGGAACACCGGTGGCTGCACCAGCTGGTATCTGGACGCGACCGGCCGCAACACCACGGTCTGGCCCGGGACGACGGCCGAGTTCCGCAGGGCGACCCGGACGGTCGACCTCGGGGAGTACGAGGTGATCCGGCCACCGGCACCGGAGGGATCCGGGGCGGCCGCGCCCCGGAGGACCGTGGCCCAGGAGGTCGTGCGATGAGCCGGCCGCTGCGCCCCGCGGACGCCCGGCCGGCGCCCGCGCGCGAACTGACCGCCGTCTCCGCCGACGGGGCCCCCGTCCACGTCGAGGTGCACGGGCCGGACGGCGCCCCCGCGGTGGTGCTGGCACACGGCTGGACCTGCAACACCCACTTCTGGGCCGCGCAGATCCGCGACCTGGCGGCCGACCACCGGGTCATCGCCTACGATCAGCGCGGCCACGGCCGCACGCCCGCCGTGCGCCCCGAGGGGTACAGCACGGACGCGCTCGCCGACGACCTCGAAGCGGTGCTCGCCGCCACGCTCGCCCCGGGCGAACAGGCCGTCCTCGCGGGGCATTCCATGGGAGGCATGACGCTGATGGCCGCCTCGCGGCGGGCCGGTCTGCGTGAGCACGCGGCAGCCGTACTGCTGTGCAGCACCGGCAGTTCGCGCCTGATCTCCGAGTCCCTGGTGGTACCGATGCGGGCGGGCGCCGCCCGGACCCGGGCGACCCGGGCGATCCTCGGGGCGCGGGCACCACTCGGTCCCGTCACACCCGTCTCGAAGCGGATCCTCAAGTACGCGACGATGGGCGCCGGTTCGGCCCCGGACCGGGTCGACGCATGCGCCCGGATCGTGCACGCCTGTCCACGGGGGCCACGGGTCGCCTGGGGGCATGTGCTCGCCGAGCTCGATCTCGACACGGCCGTGGGGGAGTTGAGGGTGCCCACCGCGGTGATCGCCGGCACCGACGACCGGTTGACTCCGCCGGTCCACGCGCGCGCACTCGCGGCGGCGCTGCCCGACTGCCTCGGCCTCACCGAGCTGGCGGGCATGGGTCACATGACACCGGTCGAGGCGCCGGAGGCGATCACGGCGGCGATCCGGGACCTGGCCGCCAGGTATGTCGTCCCGGTCACCGGCAAGGTCGATGGCACTGTTGAGGAGGAGGTCGTATGAGTGACAGGCGCAGTCTCGAAGGACAGGTCGTGGTCGTCACCGGCGCGGCGCGCGGTGTGGGCGAGCTGCTGGCCCGCAAACTCTCGGCGCGGGGCGCGAAGCTGGCGCTGGTCGGTCTGGAGCCGGACGAACTGAAGCAGGTCTCCGAGCGGCTGCACGCGGAGAGCGACCACTGGTACGCGGACGTCACCGACCACGTGGCGATGGCGCAGGTCGCGCAGGAGGTGAAGGAGCGGTTCGGCAAGGTCGATGTGGTCGTCGCCAACGCGGGGGTCGCCTCGGGCGGGCCGTTCGTCGACTCCGACCCGGAGGCGTGGCGACGGGTCATCGAGGTCAATCTGATCGGCGGCGCCGTGACGGGCCGTGCGTTCCTGCCCGTACTGATGGAGAGCCGCGGCTACTTCCTGCAGATCGCGTCGCTCGCCGCGATCACTCCGGCGCCGATGATGACCGCGTACTGCGCGTCGAAGTCGGGTGTGGAGGCGTTCGCGCACAGTCTGCGGGCGGAGGTCGGCTACCGGGGTGTGAAGGTCGGGGTCGGCTACCTGTCCTGGACCGACACCGACATGGTGCGCGGCGCCGACGAGGACGACGTCATGCGTGAGCTGCGGCAGCGACTGCCCTGGCCGGCGAACCGTACGTACCCGCTGGGCCCGGCGGTCGACCGGATCGTGGCCGGGATCGAACGGCGTTCCGCGCATGTGTACGCGCAGTGGTGGCTGCGCGGCATGCAGTCGGTGCGCGGATACCTTCCGGCGCTCATCGGTGTGGTCGGGCAACGGGAGATGAAACGGTTCGGGACGCGACTGGAGGGTGTGAGCAAGGGACTCGTGGGCGCCGGAGGCGCCGCGGACAAGAGCGCGCGGCGTGCACGGGGTGCGGATACGCAGCGTAAGTGATCGAAATGCGTGTGATGTCTGTCCGTGTAACTCTGGTCAAGGCCCTTCCGGGCCACCCCCATCGCATCCCCAGCACCCCACTAGGAGTGAACAGCATGGGTATTGCAGACCAGTTCAAGGACAAGGCCCAGGAGCTCGCCGACCAGGCCAAGAAGAACCCCGGCGAGAAGAAGGGCGAGACGCGCCGGCGTTCGTCCGAGCCGTCGGAGCACGCTCGGCACCGGGTCCAGGGTACGGAGCAGGGTGCGCGCGAGCGCTACGACGAGGACTGATCTGACTCCTCGGTTTTCTGCGCGGAGGCGTGGTTGAGCATTCGTGCGGTGTGAAGGGCGCGTTCGGGAGACCGGACGCGCCCTTTCGTGTGTGAGGTCGGGTCGGTGGGCCGGGTTCCACTCACCTGCCCCCGCTCGCCTCGGGGGAGTTGAGGCCGGGAACGGTCTCCAGCTCTACCGGGCACGGAAGTTGAGAGGTGGGCGGGGGAGGTGCAGTGCCGCCGCCGATGCGAAGGTTCGGATCGGCCGCCGTTCCGGCGAGTGGGCCGGATCGTCTTCGGGGCGGGATCCGGCGGCGTCCTGACCGCGGACGGGCCGGAGTGGGGGCGCCCCGGCCCGCAGGGCGCCCCCGTCCGCCTACCTCGGCGGCAGCGGCGGCCGTGCCCGGTTCGGGGCGTCCTCGTACGTCGGCGGGGTCGCCGCCGGGTGGGACTTCAGAAGATCCAGGGCCACCTGCACCGCGTCGTCCAGCACCGCGTGCCGCCCCTCCGCCCAGTCGAGCGGAGTGCGCAGCGCCTCCAGATCCGGCTCCACGCCGTGGTTCTCGACCGACCACCCGTACGCGTCGAACCATGCCGCGTTCATCGGAACCGTGATCACCGTGCCGTCGCCCAGCCGGTGACGCCCGGTCATGCCGACCACGCCGCCCCATGTCCGCTGGCCCACCACGGGGCCCAGATCCAGCAGCCGGAACGCGGCGGTGATCATGTCGCCGTCGGAGGAGGTCGCCTCGTCGGCGAGGGCCACCACCGGGCCGCGGGGTGCGTTGGAGGCGTACGAGACCGGCTGTGCGTCGCGGGTCAGGTCCCAGCCGAGGATCGTGCGGGTCAGCTTCTCGACCACCAGCTCGCTGATGTGCCCGCCCGCGTTGCCGCGTACGTCGACGATCAGGGCCGGGCGGGAGACCTCCATCCGCAGGTCCCGGTTGAACTGGGCCCAGCCCGAGCCGCCCATGTCGGGGATGTGCAGATAGCCGCACTTGCCGCCGCTCAGGTCCCGTACGACTTCGCGGCGTTTGGCCACCCAGTCCTGGTAGCGCAGCGGCCGCTCGTCGACCAGCGGAACGATCGCGACCCGGCGCGCGCGGCCCTCCCCCTCGGGAGGGCTGAAGGTGAGCTCGACGGTGGTGCCGCCCGCCTGGGAGAGGAGCGGGTAGGGGCCGGCGGCGGGGTCCACCGGGCGTCCGTCGACATGGGTGAGGATCGCCCCCTCCCGGATGCCGGTGCCGGCCAGCGGCGAACGCGCCTTGGAGTCCGAGGAGTCGCCGGGCAGGATCCGCTGGACCATCCAGGCCCCGTCCCGGCACACCAGGTTCGCCCCGAGCAGTCCGATCGCCCGCTGGTAGTGCGGCGGGCCCTCGTTGCGGCGGGCGGGTGCCACGTACGCGTGCGAGGTGCCCAGTTCGCCGAGCACCTCGCGCAGCAGGTCCGCGAACTCGTCCGGGGTGGCGACCCGTTCGATCAGCGGCCGGTACTGGTCCAGCACTCCGTCCCAGTCGATGCCGCACATGTCCGGCTCCCAGAAGTAGGAGCGGATGATGCGCCCCGCCTCCCCGTACGCCTGCCGCCACTCCGCCCCCGGGTCGACGTCGTGCAGGATCCGCCGAAGGTCGAGGTAGACGGTCGAGTCGCTGTCGCCTGCCTCGGTGGCCGGTACGGCACGCAGCTCCCCCTCGTCCATGACGACCAGCCGCGTCCCGTCGCCGCTGACGGCGAACCAGTCGAGGTCGCCGACGAGTTCGGTCTTGCGGGCCTTGGTGATGTTGAAGTGTTCGAGGGTGGGCCGGCCGGAGGTGTCGGCCGGGTTGACGAATGTCTCGCCGAGCGCGCCCGAGATCGGCCAGCGCAGCCAGACGAGGCCGCCGCCGCTGACCGGACGCAGCCCCGAGTACTTCGACGCGGAGACGGGGAACGGCGTCACCCGGTTCTCCAGCCCCTCGAACTCGACCGTGACCGTGGAGCCTTCGCCCGTGGTCTCCTCCGAGGTGTCGACCGGGTCGAGCCCGCCCGCCGCCGGGCGGCCGTCCGGCGAGAGCGCGAAGGGCGACGGGGTGGCGGAGGAGAGCGGTACCAGGTAGGGGCGGCAGCCGAGCGGGAAGGAGAGGTCGCCGGTGTGGACGTCGTACACCGGGTCGAAGCCGCGCCAGGAGAGGAAGGCGAGATACCGGCCGTCGCCGGTGAACACCGGGTTCTCGTCCTCGAAGCGGCCGTTGGTGACATCGACGATCGTCGGCGAGCCGGGCCCCATGATCCGGGCCAGTTTGATCTGCCGAAGCGAACGGCCGATCCCGGGGTGCGACCAGGTCAGCCAGACGCCGTCCGGGGAGAACGCGAGATCGCGGACGGGACCGTTGATGGAGCGGATCAGCTCGGTGGGTTCGCCGGTGGCCTCCTCGGCCGTCTCCAGGAGCAGCAGCCGGCCGTCGTTCGTGGCGATCGCCAGCCGCTCGCCGTCCGGGTCCGAGATCAGCTCCTGGACGCGGCCCACCTGGCCCGGGGCCAGTCTGCGCGGCGGCCGGTCGCCGCTGGCGCGCGGCAGGTACGCGATCTCGATCGCGTCGTCGCCGTCCGCGTCCGTCACGTACGCGACCTGCCCGACGCTGCCGAGCATCTCGGGCAGCCGGACCCGGACCCCCGGGGTGTCGGCGATCGTGCGGGCGGGGCCGTCGCGGTGGGTGAGCCAGTACAGGCTGCCGCGTACCGAGACGGCGCTCGCCCGCCCCGTCTCGTCCACGGACAGGGAGTCGACATTGCTGGCGGCGGGCACCTGGTACGTGCGCCGCCCGGCGCGCGGCCCGCCGAGCCGCACCTCCAGTTTCCGCGGCACCGAGTCCGGCGAGAGGTCGTCGACCAGCCACAGTTCTCCCGCGCACTGGTAGACCACCCGGTTCCCGTCGCTGGATGCGTGCCGGGCGTAGAACGCGTCGTGGTCGGTGTGGCGCCGCAGATCGCTGCCGTCGGGCAGACAGGAGTACAGGTTGCCGACGCCCTCGTGGTCGGAGAGGAACGCGATCCGGCCGCCGACGAACATCGGCGAGTCCAGATGGCCTCCGATATCGGCCAGCAGCTGCTCGCCGTGCAGCCACAGCCGGCCCATCGCCCCGCCCCGGTACCGCTTCCAGGCGGCCGGCTCGTGCGGCGGCGTGCCGGTGAGCAGCAGGGTGCGGCGGTCGCCCTCGATGTCCGCCACCGCGATGTGCGAGACCGGACCCCAGGGGAGCTTGCCGCCGGGGGAGCCGTCCGTGGGGACGCTGTAGGCCCAGGAGAAGTACGAGAACGGCTGGGCGTGCGAGGACACCGCGAGGATGTGCGACGACTCCCCGGGATCGGGGCTCCAGCCGCAGACCCGCGCGTCGGTCGACCCCCAGTAGGTGAGCCGGCGGGCCGGCCCGCCCTCGACCGGGGCGAGATGGATCTCGGGGTCCAGACTGCGCCAGGTCGTGAACGCGATGCGGGTCCCGTCGGGTGAGAAGCGCGGGTGGCTGACCCGGGTCCGGTCGACGGTCACCCGCCACGCCCGGCCGGGCTGCTGCCCCTCGGGGACGAGGGGGGCGACCCAGAGGTCGTCCTCGGCCGCGAAGCAGAGCAGGTCGTCGTGGAGGTGCGGGAAACGGAGATACGCGACGTCGTCACTCACCCCCCAATGCTTTCCGTGGGAGACGGTGGCGGCAACTCGTGGTGCGGAGGAACTTGTGGTGCAACACACAAGCGAAACGAATCAGTTTCGCTGGACCGGCGGGGTACCGTCGATGTGTACGAAACAGTTTCGTTCGGCTGGTTGACCTGTACGGCCCGCCCACGACTGTCGTGCGAGCGAATGAACAGGAGGTCGAACCATGGCGCGCACCCGGCTGACACCCGAGCGCGAGAGCGAGCTGTACGCCGCGGTCCTCGACCTGCTGCGCGAGGTCGGCTACGACGCCCTGACCATGGATGCCGTCGCCTCCCGCACCCATTCCAGCAAGGCCACCCTCTACCGCCAGTGGGGGAGCAAGCCGGAGCTGGTCGTCAAGGCGCTGCGCCACAGCAAGCCGGTCGCCTTCGACGAGATCGACACCGGTTCGCTGCGCGGAGACTTCCACGCCGCGCTGGGCCGGACCGATGACTGCCAGATGGAGAAGGACTCCGCGCTGATGCGGGGCCTGAGCCATGCCGTCCACGAAAATCCCGATCTCCACCAGGCGCTGCGCGAACTGCTCATCGAGCCCGAGATCACCAGTCTCGACAGATTGCTGCGCCGGGCCGTGGACCGGGGTGAACTGCGCGCGGACAATCCGGCGCTGAACTACGTCCCGCACATGCTGGTCGGCGGTCTCGTCGCCCGGCAGTTCATCGAGAACCGACCGGCCGACCAGGCCTTCGTTATCGATTACGTCGACTCCGTGGTCCTCCCCGCCCTCGGACTCTGACCTCCCCGCACGGCCCTCTCCCCAAGCCCCACCTGACACGCCGCTCTCGTCGTCGGGCTGGTTCAGCACGCCCGTTTCCACTCACACGACCTGACCGGGAGTACGCCCCCGTGGCCACATTCCTCTACAAACTCGGACGGTTCGCCTTCCGGCGCCGCCGCTATGTCGCCCTCGTCTGGGTGGCACTGCTGGCGCTCGCCGGATTCGGCGCGGCCTCCGCGTCCACCGCGACATCCAGCTCCTTCTCCATTCCGGGTACGGAGGCGCAGAAGGCCTTCGACCTGCTGGAACAGCGCTTCCCCGCCGCGAGCGCCGACGGCGCGACCGCACGGGTCGTCTTCAAGGCGCCCGACGGCGAGAAGATGACGGACCGGGCCAACAAGACCGAGGTGCACAAGGTCGCGGACGAGCTGAAGTCCGGCTCGGACCAGATCGCCTCGGTGACCGACCCGTACACGGCCAACGCCGTCAGCAAGGACGGTTCCACCGCGTACGTCTCCGTCTCGTACAAGGTCAGCTCGATGGAGCTGACCGATGCGACCCGGGACGCCCTGGAGGACGCGGGTCACGCGGCGCAGAAGAGCGGGATGACCGTGGAGATCGGCGGTGACGCGCTCCAGGTGATGCCGGAGACCGGTGCCACCGAGATCATCGGGGTGGCGATGGCCGCGGTGGTGCTGGTCATCACCTTCGGTTCGCTGATCGCGGCGGGTCTGCCGCTGCTCACGGCCCTCATCGGCGTCGGCATCGGGGTCTCGACGATCACGGCGCTGGCGAACGTGCTCGACCTGGGCTCCACCACGTCCACCCTCGCGATGATGATCGGCCTCGCGGTCGGTATCGACTACGCGCTCTTCATCGTCTCCCGCTACCGCGCCGAGCTGGCCGAGGGCCGCGAGCGCGAGGAGGCGGCGGGCCGGGCGGTCGGCACGGCCGGCTCCGCGGTCGTCTTCGCCGGTCTCACCGTCGTCATCGCCCTGGTCGGCCTCGCCGTCGTCAACATCCCGATGCTGTCGAAGATGGGCTTCGCCGCGGCCGGCACGGTCGCGATCGCCGTTCTGATCGCCCTCACCCTGGTCCCGGCCATGATGGGCTTCGCGGGCAAGCGCGTCATGGGACGCAAGGCGCGCAAGGCGGCCGAGGCGGGGAACACGGTCGAGCAGAAGGCGAACATGGGCACCCGGTGGGCGCGGTTCGTGCTGCGTAAGCCGGTCTGGGTGCTGCTGGTCGGGGTCATCGGTCTCGGTACGGTCGCCGTGCCGGCCGCGTCGCTGGAGATGGGCCTGCCCGACGACGGGTCCCAGCCCACCAGCACCACCCAGCGCCGCGCCTACGACCTGCTCTCGGACGGCTTCGGCCCCGGCTTCAACGGGCCGCTGATGGTCGTCGTGGACACCGCGAACAGCTCGGACGGCAAGACCGCGGTCAAGCAGGTCACCGACGAGATCTCCGCCATCCGGCACGTCGTCGCCGTCAGCCCGGCCCAGTTCAACAAGGCCGGCGACACCGCGATGATCACCGTCGTCCCGAAGGACCGGCCGAGTTCCGCCGAGACGCAGAACGTGGTCCACGCGATCCGCGACGCCGGTAAGGACATCAGGTCCGAGACCGGCGCCGAGGTCCTGGTCACCGGCGCCACGGCGATGAACATCGACTTCTCGCAGAAGATGAACGACGCTCTGCTGCCGTACCTGGCGCTCGTCGTCGGCCTGGCGTTCCTGCTGCTGATGCTGGTCTTCCGGTCGGTGCTGGTGCCGCTGAAGGCGGCCCTCGGCTTCCTGCTCTCGGTCGTCGCGGCCCTGGGCGCGGTCGTCGCGGTCTTCCAGTGGGGCTGGCTCGGCTCGCTCTTCGGCGTCGAACAGACCGGCCCGATCATGTCCATGATGCCGATCTTCATGGTCGGCGTGGTCTTCGGCCTCGCCATGGACTACGAGGTCTTCCTGGTCACCCGGATGCGCGAGGCGTACGTCCACGGGGAGAAGCCCCCGCAGGCGATCGTCACCGGCTTCCGGCACGGCGCCCGCGTCGTCACCGCGGCAGCCGTGATCATGATCGCGGTCTTCTCCGGGTTCATCGGATCCAGCGAGTCGATGATCAAGATGATCGGCTTCTCGCTCGCCATCGCCGTCTTCTTCGACGCGTTCGTCGTCCGGATGGCGATCGTGCCCGCGGTCCTCGCTCTGCTCGGCAAGCGCGCCTGGTGGCTGCCGGGCTGGCTGGACCGGCTGCTGCCCAATGTCGACGTGGAGGGCGAGGGGCTGCGCAAGCAGCTCGGCGACACGTCCGCCGGCGACGGGCCCGGCGATGCCCGCGGCGAGCGCGAACTGACGCGCGTCTGACCGTCACGAGCCCCGGGGCCCGCGTCTGAGCGGAGCGCGGCCCCGGAATGCGCCGGTTACCTGTGGGGACGGGGCCGGGGCGACGACGAGCCCCCGTGCGAGCGGCACGGGGGCTCGTCCATGTCCTGGTCAGGCCGGTGCGGTGGCGGACGTCCTGCTCTCGGTGTGCGTGCGCTCCAGGAAGCGGATCAACGGTGCGGTGTCGAACTGGACCACCTCGACACCGTCCGCCGAGTGCCGTTCCACGATCAGCTGTGCGCGCCCGCACGGCCAGACCCGGATGGCGCCCCGCTCGGTGGGGGTCTGCATGCCGCCCTCCAGCAGGTCGAGGCCGAACGCCCAGTCGGTGCCGCCGGGGAAGGCGACATGGACGGTGCGCGGGTCGGCGGCGCCGTCGTACAGCAGGTCGACGGGGACCGAGAAGGTGTCGGTCGCTTCGGTGACGAGCCGGGCTTCGGCCTCTTCTTGAATCACGGGGGACATGGGCCGACTCCTCCTTTTGGTCATTCTTGTCATCTAATGTCCCATATTTCTGCGGATCGGCGCGCCGGGAGCGCTCGGCAGTTGTCACTCATGCGCTCTTGCGAGCCCTTCGCAATAAGGCCCTATCATTGAGAGGTTCTCGACCCCGCGCAGCGATGCAGGAAGCGGAGCCTCACCCATGCATGTACCCGACGGATTCATCAACGCACCCGTCTCCGCCGTCGCCGGTGTCGCCGCCGCGAGTGCCGTGGCGGTCAGTCTGCGAGGCGCCCGCCGCGAGCTCGACGAACGCACCGCGCCGCTCGCCGGCCTGGTCGCCGCCTTCATCTTCGCCGTGCAGATGCTGAACTTCCCGGTCGCCGCCGGCACCAGTGGCCACCTCCTGGGCGGGGCGCTGGCCGCGATCCTGGTCGGCCCGTACACCGGAGTGCTCTGCATATCCGTCGTCCTGCTCATGCAGGGCATCCTCTTCGCAGACGGCGGGCTCACCGCGCTCGGCGTCAACGTCCTCGACATGGGCATCACGACCACGGTCGTCGCGTACGCGCTCTTCCGTGGCCTGACCGCCGTGCTGCCACGGACCCGCCGCTCCGTGACCGCCGCGTCGTTCGTCGCCGCACTGGTCTCCGTGCCGGCCGCGGCCTGCGTCTTCACGCTGATCTACTGGATCGGCGGCACCACCGCCATCCCGATCGGCAAGGTCTTCACCGCGATGGTCGGCGTCCACGTCCTGATCGGCATCGGCGAGGCCGTCATCACCGCGCTGACCGTCGCCGCGGTCGTCGCCGTCCGTCCCGACCTGGTCCACGGAGCCCGCGGGCTCACCACCCCGCTCAAGCTCCGGGTCGGCGGCGAGCTCGTCGACGCCCCCGCCCCGCAGTCCGCCGCGCCGGTCGCCGCCCGCTCCACCCGCGGAGTCTGGGCCGCCGGCCTGATCACCGCCCTCGTCCTGGCCGGCTTCGTCTCCTTCTACGCCTCCGCCGACCCGGACGGCCTGGAGAAGGTCGCCGCCGACAAGGGCATCGACCGCAAGACCGAGGACCACGCGGCCAAGGACTCGCCGCTTGCCGACTACAGCGTCAAGGACGTCTCCGACGCGCGCCTGTCCGGCGGTCTCGCCGGGGTGATCGGGGTCGGTGCCACGATCGTGGTCGGCAGCGGGGTCTTCTGGACCGTCCGCCGCCGCCGTACCCCGGACGCGCCCGCCGGCCGCCGCGTCGAGGAGACCGTCTGATGGGCGCCGGGCACGCGCACAAGCTCTACCGCCACGGGCACTCACCGGTCCATGACCTGCCCCCGCACTGCAAGCTCGCCGCCGTCATCTGCTTCGTCGTGGTCGTCGTCTCGACGCCGCGCGAAGCCGTCTGGGCCTTCGCCCTCTATGCGGCGCTGATCGGCGTGGTCACCGCGCTCGCCCGGATCCCCGCGGGCTTCCTCCTCAAGCGGCTGCTCATCGAGGTGCCGTTCGTGGCGTTCGCCGTGCTGATGCCGTTCGTGGTGCCGGGCGAGCAGACCGAGCTCCTCGGTATCTCCGTCAGCGTCCCCGGTCTCTGGGGCGCCTGGAACGTGCTGGCCAAGGGCACCCTCGGCGTCGCCGCCTCGGTGCTTCTCGCCTCCACCACCGAACTGCGCTCCCTCCTGCTGGGCCTCCAGCGCCTCAGGCTGCCGTCGCTGCTGGTCCAGATCGCGTCGTTCATGATCCGGTACGGGGACGTGATCACCGGCGAGATGCGGCGGATGTCGATCGCCCGCCGCTCCCGCGGCTTCGAGGCGCGCGGGATACGGCAGTGGGGCGTCCTCGCCAAGACGGCGGGCGCCCTCTTCATCCGCTCCTACGAGCGCGGCGAGCGCGTCCACCTCGCCATGGTCAGCCGCGGCTACACCGGCTCGATGCCGGTCATCGACGAAGTGACGGCTTCCGGCGCGCAGTGGGCCTACGCATCGGCACTCCCCGTGCTCGCCCTCGTGGTCTGTCTGCTGGGATGGACCCTATGAGCCCGTCCAGCACCACCGCACCGTCCCTCGAGGTCAGTGGCCTCGCCTACGCCTACCCCGACGGCCACCAGGCGCTCTTCGGTGTCGACCTGACCGTCGCCCGCGGTGAACGCGTCGCCCTGCTCGGCCCGAACGGCGCGGGCAAGACCACGCTCGTCCTCCACCTCAACGGCATCCTCGACGCGGGCGCGGGCAGCGTCCACGTCGCCGGTCTCCCGGTGCGGAAGAGCAACCTGGCCGAGATCCGCCGCCGCGTCGGCATCGTCTTCCAGGACCCCGACGACCAGCTCTTCATGCCGACCGTCCGCGAGGACGTCGCCTTCGGGCCCGCCGCCTCCGGGCTGCGCGGCGCCGAACTGGACAAGCGCGTCGTCGAAGCCCTCGAACAGGTCGGCATGGCGGAGTTCGCGAACCGGCCCCCGCACCACCTCTCCTTCGGCCAGCGCCGCCGCGTCGCCGTCGCCACCGTCCTCGCGATGCGGCCGGAGATCCTCGTCCTGGACGAGCCGTCCTCCAACCTGGACCCCGCGTCCAGGCGCGAGCTCGCCGACATCCTGCGGTCGCTGGACGTCACCGTGCTGATGGTCACGCACGACCTGCCGTACGCCCTGGAGCTCTGCCCGCGCGCCGTCATCCTCAGCGAGGGCGTCATCGCCGCCGACGACCGCACCCAGGAACTGCTCTGCGACGAGGAGCTGATGCGCGCCCACCGCCTGGAGCTGCCCTTCGGGTTCGACCCGCGCTCGGTGACCGTCGGGGCGTGACGGCGACGGCCGTGCGCGTGCCGGGGCACGCCCTTCGTCACCGCGGCGGCCTCCGCCCCGGGGGCCTTCCGTTCGGATCAGGCCGGAACCGAACGGAAGACCCGCTCCCGTGCCGTCCGGGCGGAGCCGGCGTCCCGGCAGGGCCGTACCGGGGGGTCACCCGCGGTACAGCTCACCTGCGACTCCGTGCACCATGGGGGGATGAGCGGGAGTGCAGGAGCAGGCGTGGACGTACGGGGCACGGTGGCGGCCGGATTCGAACCGGTCAGGGACGCTTTCATCCGTAACTTCGAACAGCGGGGCGAGCGGGGGGCCGCGGTCGCCGTCTACCGGGACGGGCGCAAGGTCGTCGACCTGTGGGCCGGCACGAGAGACGTCGACGGCATCGAGCCGTGGGCGGTCGACACGGTGCAGATCGTCCGCTCGGCGGGCAAGGGCATCGCCGCCGCCGTACCGCTGCTGCTGCACCAGCGCGGTCAGGTCGACCTGGACGCCCCGGTCGGCACCTACTGGCCGGAGTTCAAGGCGGCCGGCAAGGAACGCGTCCTCGTACGCCACCTCCTCGCCCACCGCGCCGGAGTCCCCGCCCTCGACGTGCCGTTGACACCGCAGGAGGCCGCCGACGGGATCTCCGGGCCGCGCGCCGTCGCGGCCCAGCGCCCGCAGTGGGAGCCCGGCACCGCACACGGCTACCACGCGCAGACGTACAGCTGGCTCCTCGGCGAACTGGTGCGCCGGGCCACCGGACGGACCGTGGGCCGCTGGGTCGCCGAGGAGATCGCCCGCCCGCTCGGACTCGACTTCTGGTTCGGGCTCCCGGCGGACGAGGCTCACCGGGCGGGCCGGATCGGACCCGTCGAGCCGCCCGTCCTCGATGGCAACGGCGGATCGCTGCGGATGCGCCCCAAGAGGTCGGTCGTGGACGCCTACCGTGACCCCGAGTCGCTGACCAGGCACGCGTTCGGGGCCATAGACCCGCTCCCCGACGAGAACGACGCCGGCTACCGGGCGGCCGAACTCCCCGCCTCCAACGGCATCGCGACCGCCCGCGCACTGGCCCGCGCCTACGCCGCGATGATCGGACCGGTCGACGGGCACCGGCTGTTCGCCCCGGCCACCCTCACCCTGGCCCGCACCGAGGAGTCCGCCGGACCGGACCGGGTGCTGGTCGTGAACACCCGCTTCGGCCTCGGCTACATGCTGCACGGCCCGGCCGCCCCGCTCCTCGCCCCCGGCTCCTTCGGTCACCCCGGACGCGGCGGCTCGCTCGGCTTCGCCGACCCCGAATCGGGCATCGCACTCGGCTATGTGACGAACGGTCTGCAGAAGGGAGTCACCGCCGATCCCCGGGCCCAGGCCCTGATCAGGGCAGTACGGTCGGCGCCATGACTTCTACCGGTGGTTCCAGGTTCGACGGATACGGCGTTCTCATCACGGGCGCGGGGCAGGGCATCGGCGCCGCCACGGCGCGCCGGCTGGCCGCCGAGGGCGCGCGGGTCCTGGTGACCGATCTGGACGGCGGCCGCGCCGAACGCGCCGCGGCGGCGATACGGAAGTCGGGCGCCACCGCCGAGGCACTGGCCTGCGACGTGGGTGACCGGGCGGCGGTCGAGGCGGCGGTCGCCCGCACGGTCGAGGTGTTCGGCTCGCTCGACGTGCTGGTCAACAACGCCTACTCCTGCACGCCCGACGTACCGCTCTTCGAGGACGAGACCGACGAGACCTGGCAGCGCGATCTGGACGCCACACTCACCGGCCCGTACCGCTGTTCTCGCGCGGCACTCCCGCATCTGGTGGCGTCGGGCAGAGGTGCGATCGTCAACATCGGCTCGGTCAACGGCGAGCAGGACTTCGGCAACCACGCCTACAGTGCCGCCAAGGCGGGCCTGGGCAGCCTGACCCGGACGCTCGCGGGCCACGCCGGACCGCGTGGGGTCCGCGTCAACCTGATCACCCCCGGCACCATCCGTACGGATGCCTGGGAGGGGCGCGAAGCGGAGCTGGACCGGGTGAGCCCGCTCTACCCGCTGGGGAGGGTGGGCGAACCGGACGACATCGCGGCGGCGGTCGCCTTCCTCGCCTCGAGTGACGCGTCCTGGATCACCGGGACGACCCTGCGGGTGGACGGCGGCCTGCTCGCCGTCAACACGGGCTTCCGGGAGGCGGTCGCACAGGGCTGAGGCGCCACCCCGCCGGGCGGCCGCACCGCCCGCACGAACACCGGCAGCCGATCCCCGTCGCCGCGACCGTCCACGGCAGGTGCTGCCCGGCGGTGCCTGCCGTGGACGGCCGGCTCAACTCGTGTGCAGCATCAGGCCGATCCCGACGACCATCAGTCCGGCCGCGGCCATCCTCGGCGCACCGAACCGCTCCTTGAAGAACACCGTCCCGATCGCCGCACCCACAATGATCGACGACTCGCGCAGAGCGGCGATCGGGGCCAGCGGGGCCCTCGTCTGTGCCCACAGGACCAGCCCGTACGCGGTCACCGACATCAGCGCGCCGAGCAGCCCCCGTGCCGCGAACGGCCGCAACTGGGACACCAGTCGTCCGCGACGGCGGTGGAGCGTGTACGCGGGGACGACGAGTCCCTGCAGGATCATCAGCCAGGCGATGTAGCCGAGCGGGGTGCCGGAGGCCCGGACCCCCGCGCCGTCGACGGTCGTGTACCCGGCGATCGCCAGCCCCGTCGCCAGCGCGGCGGTGATCGCCGGCCACTGCGGGCGGCCCCGTGAGCCGCGGATGCCCCACAGGGCGACGCCGACGAGCCCGGCGCAGGCGACCGCGACCCCGGCCGTCGCCCAGCGGTCGGGCCGTTCGCCGACGAAGACCGCCGCGAGGACCGTCACCACCAGCGGTGCGGTGCCGCGCGCGATCGGGTACATCTGGCCGAAGTCGCCGAGGGTGAACGACCGCATCAGCAGCGCCATGTAGGCGACGTGCAGGATCGCCGACACGGCCAGGTACGGCCACGCCGCCGCGGCCGGGAGCGGTACGAGGCAGGCGATGACCGCGCCGATGAGCACCCCGCCCCCGGAGATCAGGGTGAACGAGAGCAGCTGGTCCTTGACGGCGTGTGCGAGGGCGTTCCAGCCGGCGTGCGTGACGGCCGCGATCAGGACCGCGAGGGCGACCAGCGGCGTCACTTCGACTGCTCGCGCACGTCCACCACGGTGCCGCCGGCATGCCTGATGACTGCTTCGGGGTCGAGCGGGAAGACCGTGTGCGGGGTGCCCGCGGCGGCCCACACCACGGCGTGGTCGAGCAGTCCGCGGTCGGCCAGCACCCGGGTCCTCGTGCGGTGCCCGAAGGGCGGCACCCCGCCGATCGCGTACCCGGTGGCCTCCCGGACCAGATCGGCCCCGGCGCGCCTGACCTTCGCCGCGCCCAGCTCACGCCGTACGAGCTCGACGTCGACGCGGGACGCGCCGTCCATCAGGACCAGGACCGGAGTCCCGTCCGCCTCGAAGATCAGCGACTTGACGATCGCGCTGAGCTCGCAGCCGATGGCGGCGGCGGCCTCGGCGGCGGTACGGGTGGCGTCCGGGAAACGGCGGATCTCCACGTCGAGTCCCAGCTCGCGCAGTGCCTCCGCGAAGCGGGGGTGGGCGGCGGAGGAGGAGACGGCGGAGGTGGTTTCGGGTGCGCTCATGCCCTGCACGCTAGTGGCCGGTGCGCAGGGCATGCGACAGGGTTTACGGAGTGCGGGCCGACGTCGGTGGCCGTCCACCGGGAAGCGCCGGACGACCACCGCCCGCGACCGTCAGCCGCAGTGGACGTCGGACCAGCCGGCGGCGACGGAGTTTCCGGCCGGGTCGTCGACCTCTCCGGAAACGCTGATGCAGTCCCCGTCGGTTCCGGTCAGGGAGACCGGACCGGCGTACTGGGAGTAGGTGCCGCTGTCGTTCTTCACCCTGGACCCCTGGAAGAGGTGGACCTCCATGTGGTGGGGCGTTCCCACGTACTTCTTGGTCACGTTGACCGCGCAGTTCGTGCCGCCGTTCGCGGTGGAGTAGTACAGATTGATGGTTCCCCAGGTGCTGCCCGCGGAGTCCTTGATGTTGTACTGGTCGATGAGCGAGCCTCCGCAGCCGTACCCGGCCGCACCGGCCGCGGGTGCCGTCGCCAGGCCCATTCCGGCTATTCCCACGATGAGGGAGGCGACTGCGATGAGCGATCTGCGCATTATAAATCCATTCATTCGTGCCGGGATCGAATCCGCTTTAGGCTAGCGCCGGGCATCCGCTTTCTCGGCCGAATCAAAAGAAGTGGCGTGATTGCGTCAGATGCGAGTTGTCTGCTTCGTCGTGGCTTGAGGCGGATTCTTCAGCAGGCCGACTTCCTGCGCGTGGGCCCCGAGTGCGAACCGGCCGGTGACTTCCCAGCGTTGCACTAAATCGTGCACCCGGCGTTGCACGGTGCGATGCCCTACGCCGAGACGGCGCGCAATGGTTGCGTCGTTGGCACCTTCGTGCAGCATGAACAGGATACTTAGTTCCGTGTCGTCGATATCCGGCACGACAGACATATTCCCCCCCGGCGAACCGTGGCATTCGGCGGCCGACAGCCAGTCTAGGAGCCATGATCGCGTCACAACAGCAGAATATTGTTCGCCAGAGACGACAAAGCGGCCGGGAGTGCCGGCGTAATTACGCCAGCACTCCCGGCCGGAGTCCGCCGTCGGCCACCGCTCGTCCGGTGAGGCCGTTCAGGAGCCCGCGCGCAGTACCGCCGCCACCACCGGGCCGGCGGCGTCGCCGCCGTGGCCGCCCGCGTCGACGACCGCCGCGGCGGCGAGGTCGTTGCTGAAGCCGGTGAACCAGCTGTTGGACGTGGCCTGTCCGTCCACTTCCGCCGAACCGGTCTTCGCACCCTTGTCGCCGCCGACCGAGGCCATCGCCGTCCTGCCGGTGCCCCAGGAGGCCGTGGCCCGCATCATGGCGGTCAGCTGCTGGGTGACGCCGGGCGGCAGCGAGCGGGACGCGGTGGCGAGCTGCCGGCCGTCGAGGGACTGCGGGACGAGTACCGGCTGCCGGAAGGTGCCGTTCCGTGCGGTGGCGGTGATCGACGCCATGTTGAGTGCGTTCATCTGGACGGTGCCCTGGCCGATGTACTGGGCGGCCGCCTCGCCGCCGGTCTCCTCGGGCACGCTCCCGTCGAACGACGTGATGCCGGTGTGCCAGTCGAGGCCGATCCCGAAGACGTCCCGTGCCTCCTTGGCGAGCGCGGCGTCGTCGTGCGTCTCGTCGATGAGCTTGATGAAGGCGGTGTTGCACGACTGGGCGAAGCTGGTGGTGAGCGTGTCGGTGTCCGGGAGCGAGAAGTAGTTCAGGTTGTGGAAGGTGCGGCCCTGCCACAACACCTCCTTCGGGCACTCGACCGGACGGTTGGCGGCGGTGACCCCCTTCTCGATCAGCATCGCCGCGGTCACGATCTTCATCGTCGAACCGGGCGCCTGCTTGCCGAGCATGGCCGTGTTGAATCCGGTCGCGGGGTTGTTGGCGACCGCGCGGATCGCGCCGGTGGAGGGCCGGACGGCGACCACCGCCGCCTGGCTGAACCGCTTGACCGCCTTCTCGGCCGCCGCCTGGGCGTTCGCGTCCAGCGTGGTCTGCAGCGTGCCCGGCTTCCCCTTGGCCAGGGTCAGCAGCGTCCGGTCCGGGGCGTCCGCGTTCCCGGACTCGATCCAGGTCTCTATGCCCGCGGTGCCGCCGGCCTTCTCCCCGTACTTCTCACGCAGCACGTCCAGGACCGGCCCGAGCGACGGGTACTTCTCCTTCGTCAGCACCCGGCCGTTGTGGTCGAGCGCCTCGATGGACGGGGTCGAGGCCTCGCCGGTCTTCAGCGATTCCCCGTCCTCCAGGTCCGGGTGGATCACGGACGGCTTCCAGTCGACGAGCGCCCTGCCGGTGGTCAGGCCGCGCACCACGGTCAGCTCGGACGAGTAGGACCAGGGCTTGGACTTCCCCTCGAACGACACCGTCGCCTTCACGGTGAACGGGACCTTCGAGCCGGTCGCCGGACCGGGAGTGATCACAGCCTTCGTGACGTGGGCCTGCGCGCTGTATCCGCTGATGGCCGGTTCGGCGTCGACCGGGTTGTCGGTGAGCTGTGACGCGTCGGACGCCCGGCCGTCCGCCCAGGCCGTGAGGAACTTCTTGGACGTCTCGCTGATCTCGGCCTTGCTCGGCGGCCCCGTCCGCACCTCGGCGGAGGCGGAGCGGCTGTCCGTACCGCCCCCGCCGCCGATCCCGTCGAGCACGTTGTACGCCCCGTACCCCACGCCGCCGATCACCAGCACGAACACCCCACCGACCACGGCGACCTTCGCCCCACTGCGCATCCGTGCAGTCCCCCTCCCCCAGGAGGCTCTCTTGAACATGTTCAAGAGAGCGCTTGTGGGCACACTACGGGACGGTAGTGACAGCAGGGGCGGTTGTTATCGGAATGCGATCCCCTGTGGCGCGAACAGGCCGCTCAGATCCAGGTATCCAGCCACATGCGGTCACGCCAGGAACCGTCCGGAATGGGGGTTCCCGTATACAGCGGCCAGAAATAGATGAAATTCCAGATGATCAGGAGCACCAGTACCCCCGCGGCGATGGCCCCGAGGGTCCGGCGCCGTTCACCGGACGGATCGACAGCCGCCCGTCCCGGGTCCCGCCCGGTCCCCGTCCCGGAACCGGCGGCCGCGGGGCCGAGCATCGCGCCGAGCATCATCGCCACCGCGAGACACAGGAACGGCACGAACACCACCGCGTAGAAGAGGAAGATCGTCCGCTCCTGGTAGAGGAACCAGGGCAGCCAGCCCGCCGCCACACCGCACGCGATCGCACCCGCCCGCCAGTCGCGGCGGAAGAGCCAGCGCCACAGCACGTACACCAGCGCGAAGCACGCCGCCCACCACAGCAGCGGGGTGCCGAGCGCCAGCACCTCGCGGGCGCACTTGCCCGTCGCCGAGGACGGGCAGCTCTGCTCCTCGTAGAAGTACGAGACGGGGCGGCCCAGCACGATCCAGCTCCACGGGTTCGACTGGTACGTGTGACCCGACGTCAGGTTCACGTGGAACTCGTAGACCTGGTACTCGTAGTGCCACAGGCTGCGCAGCCAGTCCGGGAGCCAGGTCCAGTTGCCGCCCTTCCCGTCGGTCGCCGCCCAGTCGCGGTAGTAGCCGTGGCGTTCGGGGTCGTTCCTGATGATCCAGCCGGTCCATGACGCGATGTACGTCAGGATCGCGACCGGCACCGTCGAGACGAACGCAGGCAGCAGATCCCGCCGGATCACCGCCGTGTACGGACTGACCGCACCGGCCGTCCGGCGCGCGCCGACGTCCCACAACACGGTCATCAGGCCGAACGCGACCAGGATGTAGAGCCCGTTCCACTTGGTGCCGAACGCCAGACCCAGCGAGAGGCCCGCCGCGATCCGCCACGGCCGCCACCCGAGCCGCAGCGTCTCCGCGACCAGCGCGTCCGGGCGCAGCACACCCTCCCCGTCGACCGGCAGCGCCGCGGCGAGCCTGCCCCGCGCCCGGTCCCGGTCGATCAGCAGACAGCCGAACGCCGCCACCACGAAGAACATCAGCACCAGGTCGAGCAGCGCGGTGCGGCTCATCACGAAATGCAGCCCGTCCACGGCGAGCAGGGCCCCCGCCAGACATCCCAGGAACGTCGAACGGAACAGCCGCCGCCCGATCCGGCACAGCATCAGCACCGACAGCGTGCCGAGCAGCGCCACCATGAACCGCCAGCCGAACGGTGTGAACCCGAAGATCTGTTCACCGATGCCGATGATCCACTTGCCGACCGGTGGATGCACCACATAGCCGGGATCCGTCGGTACGTGCACCAGCGAGGGATCGGCCAGGACCGACTTGTCGACGCCCTTCGGCCAGGACCCCTCGTACCCCTGCTTGATCAGCGCCCAGGAGTCCTTGGCGTAGTACGTCTCGTCGAATATCACCGCCTTCGGGCTGCCCAGATGCCAGAACCGCAGCACCCCGGCGACCAGCGTCACCAGCAGCGGACCGCCCCAGGCGGACCACCGGACCAGCCGCTCGGCCGTCGGCGGGGACACCCCGAGCACCGCCCAGAGCTGTGCTCCCGGCTGTGTGTAGGGCGGGATCAGCCGTTCACGCAGCCCGATTCCGGACCGGGGCACATGGCCGAACCGGCGCAGCCGCTGCTGCCAGGACGGCAGCTCTTCGCCGTGCTGTTCCCCGGCGTCTTGACCCTGCTGGGCTTCGGGCGCAGTACTCGTCACCGCGCCATCGTAGGGAACTCATCTGTGCGACCGCTGCCGCCCGGGCTGGGAGGATGGCTGTTGTGACTGGAACGACTGGAACGCTGGTACTTGCAGGGACCCCCATCGGCGACGTGGCGGACGCCCCGCCACGCCTCGCCGCCGAACTGGAGACGGCCGATGTCGTCGCCGCCGAGGACACCCGCCGGCTGCGCCGTCTGACGCAGGCGCTCGGCATCCACACCACGGGGCGCGTCGTCTCCTACTTCGAGGGCAACGAGTCGGCCCGTACGCCGGAACTCGTCGAGGCGCTGACCGGCGGTGCGCGGGTCCTGCTGGTCACGGACGCCGGGATGCCGTCCGTCTCCGACCCCGGGTACCGGCTGGTCGCCGCCGCCGTGGAGAAGGACATCAAGGTCACCGCGGTCCCCGGGCCGTCCGCCGTGCTCACCGCGCTCGCCCTGTCCGGACTGCCCGTCGACCGGTTCTGCTTCGAGGGCTTTCTGCCGCGCAAGGCGGGCGAACGGCTCGGCCGGCTCCGCGAGGTCGCCGACGAGCGCCGCACCATGGTCTTCTTCGAGGCCCCGCACCGGCTGGACGACACCCTTGCCGCGATGGCCGAGGTGTTCGGCAGCGACCGCCGGGCCGCCGTCTGCCGGGAGCTGACCAAGACGTACGAGGAGGTCAAGCGCGGCCCGCTGGGCGACCTCGCGATCTGGGCGGCCGAAGGGGTGCGCGGGGAGATCACCGTCGTCGTCGAGGGCGCGGCGGAATCGGCCGAGGAACTGGACGCCGCCGAGCTGGTGCGCAGGGTGCAGGTGCGCGAGGAGGCGGGGGAGCGGCGCAAGGAGGCGATCGCCGCCGTCGCCGCGGCCGCGGGACTGCCCAAGCGCGACGTGTTCGATGCGGTCGTGGCGGCAAAGAATGCGGCGCGGACCGGTCCTGCGGAGGGCAAAGGACCGGCGTAGAAAGCAAAGCGAGAACCGCGCACCGGCCCCATCTGCCACGAAAGGGCCAAGACCGCTCCAATACTCGACAGGGGTCGGTGCGCTTCCGCCGGTAAAGGCGTCCACTTAATGAGGGACGCATTCTCCGGAATGCTCGTCCGGCGGACACGAGGAGCAGGCATGAGCGAGATCGCAGCAACCACCGTGCATGAGGCGTATGCCTTCGCCTGCATGAGGTGCGGATACGGGTGGGAACAGGCCTACGAAATAGAGCACCACGTCGACGGTGCCAACAAGCCTTTCATCATCTACAAGGCGGACGGGGAGCGGGTGCCGTCGCCTCTGTCCAGGCCCACCTGCGCGAACTGCGGCGGACATCTGCTCCGGATCATGGGGGCCGGCCGGGTCTCGACCGTCCAGCGGCTGCTCCGGACGCAAGCGCCGGACGTCCCGCACGAGGCCGGCGCCGGATCGAGCGAGCGCGAGGCCGCCACCGCCGGCGCCCCGGACACGGCACGCCACTGGCACCTGTCCGATCTGCTCCACCCCTTCCACCGCAAGTGAGGTCACGGCCACGGTCCTCGTACGATCGTGGCCATGAGCCGTACGGAAGCCCCGCCACTGCCCGAACCCCTGCGGGTGCCGGTCGCCGATTCGCACACCCATCTGGACATGCAGGACGCCACCGTCGAGGAGGGCCTGGCCAGGGCCGCGGCGGTCAACGTCACCACCGTGATCCAGGTGGGCTGCGACGTGCAGGGCTCGCGCTGGGCCGCGGAGACCGCGGCCGCCCACGCGAGCGTCTACGCCGCGGTTGCGCTTCACCCGAACGAGGCGCCGCGCATCGTGCACGGTGATCCGGACGGCTGGTCACGCCAGGGGGCGCGCGGACCCGGCGGGAAGGCGGCGCTCGACGAGGCGCTCGCCGAGATCGACCGACTGGCCGCGCTCGACCAGGTGCGCGGTGTCGGCGAGACCGGACTCGACCACTTCCGTACCGGCCCCGAGGGCATGGCCGCCCAGGAGGAGTCCTTCCGGGCCCATATCGAGATCGCCAAGCGGCACGGCAAGGCGCTCGTCATCCACGACCGTGAGGCGCACGCCGACGTGCTGCGCGTCCTGGCCGACGCGGGCGCCCCGGAGCGGACCGTGTTCCACTGCTACTCCGGGGACGCCGAAATGGCCCGGATCTGCGCGGACGCCGGGTACTACATGTCCTTCGCGGGCAATGTGACGTTCAAGAACGCCCAGCCGCTGCGGGACGCGCTGGCCGTGGCGCCGGCCGAACTGGTCCTGGTCGAGACCGACGCTCCTTTCCTCACCCCGGCCCCGTACCGCGGACGGCCCAACGCGCCCTACCTCATTCCGGTCACGCTCCGTGCCATGGCGGAGGTGAAGGGCGTCGACGAGGACACCCTCGCGACGGCGATCAACGAGAACACGGCCCGCGCGTTCGATTACTGACCGATCGCGCCATGACGGTGTGTGGTCGTGCCGCTTTGGAGAGTGACCGAAGCTCCACTATCGTCCCCGAAGCCCATCGGGCGACCGGGACGTACGGATCTTCTGGAGCGGCGTGAGCAATCTGCGGGGCAGTCATCGTGCGACAGCGGGCGGGGGACGTGCGGCGGTGGCGACGCCGCCGTACGTCCCCGTGCCCCTGGCGTTCAACGAGCCGTACGAGGGGTTCCAGGAACCCCTCCACGAGTCGTTCCACGCGGAGCGGACGCTGGTCGCTCCCCGGCCGGTCCACGAACCGACCGTCGTCGACACCCGGACACCGCCGCCCGCACCCGGGAGCGCCGGCGGCCGCGCCGCGGCCCGGCGGGCCGCACGCCGCCGCCGGGCCCCCGTCCGCCCGGAGAACCTGCGCCGGCTCGTCCCGCAGGCCCTCGTCGTGGCCTTCCTGGCCGGCGGAACCGCCGCCTTCCTCGCCGACGACAAGGCGGTGGAGCTCACCGTCGACGGGGAACCGCGCACCCTGCACACCTTCTCCGACGACATCGACGAGCTCCTCGACGAGCAGGGCGTCACCGTCGGCGACCACGACGTCATCACCCCGGCGCGCGGCAGTGAGCTGGCGGACGGCGACGAGGTCACCGTCCGCCACGGCCGCCCGGTGACCCTCACCCTCGACGGTGTCCGGCGCCGGGTGTGGACCACCGCCGGGACGGTCGACGGAGCTCTGCGCCAGCTCGGCGTGCGCGCCGAGGGGGCGTACCTCTCCACCGCCCGCTCCTCCGCGATCGGCCGGACCGGACTCGCCCTGGACGTCCGTACCGAACGCACCGTGACCTTCATGGCCGACGGCCGGGAACGCACCGTCCGCACCAACGCCGCGACCGTCCGCGAGGCCCTGGCCGAAACGGGCATCACCCTGCACGGCGAGGACACCACCTCCGTGGACCCGCGGAGCTTCCCGCGCGACGGCCAGACGGTCTCCGTCATGCGGATCACCCGCTCCCGCGAGGTACGCGAGGAGCCCCTCCCGTACGCCGAACAGCGCTCCGAGGACGCCGCCCTCTTCGCCGGCACGGAGGTCGTCGAGCGCGAGGGCAGCGCGGGCGTCCGCCGGGTCACCTACGCCCTGCGCACCGTCAACGGCGTCCGGCAGCGCCCACGGGTGCTCGACGCGGAAGTCGTCCGCGCGCCGGTCGACCGGATCGTGAAGGTCGGCACCCGGCGGCGGCCGCAGTCGGCGGCGGACGCGGACCGCCTGAACTGGGCCGGGCTCGCCGCCTGCGAGTCCGGCGGCCGGCCCGGCGCGGTCGACGCGAGCGGCACCTACGGCGGCCTGTACCAGTTCGACACGGTGACCTGGCACGCCCTCGGCGGCAGTGGACGCCCGCAGGACGCACCCGCGTCCGAGCAGACGCACCGGGCGAAGAAGCTGTACGTGCAACGGGGGGCGAGCCCGTGGCCGCACTGCGGCCGTAGGCTTACCGGGTGAGCAGCACAGAGCCCGACGCCCTCCTGGGCCCCGCAGACATCCGCGACCTGGCCGCGAAGCTGGGCGTACGCCCCACCAAGCAGCGCGGTCAGAACTTCGTCATCGACGCCAACACGGTCCGCCGGATCGTGCGGACCGCAGAGGTCCGCCCCGACGACGTGGTGGTGGAGGTCGGACCCGGTCTGGGCTCGCTGACCCTGGCACTGCTGGAAGCGGCGGACCGGGTCGTCGCCGTCGAGATCGACGACGTGCTGGCCGCCGCGCTGCCCGCCACGGTCGCCGCCCGGATGCCCGGCCGCGCCGACCGGTTCGCGCTCGTCCACTCCGACGCCATGCTGGTCACGGAGCTGCCGGGCCCGGCGCCCACCGCCCTCGTCGCCAACCTGCCGTACAACGTCGCCGTGCCGGTCCTGCTGACGATGCTGGAGCGGTTCCCGACCATCGAGCGGACCCTGGTCATGGTGCAGGCCGAGGTCGCCGACCGGCTGGCCGCCCGGCCGGGCAACAAGGTCTACGGCGTGCCGTCGGTGAAGGCCAACTGGTACGCGCACGTCAAGCGGGCCGGTTCCATCGGCCGCACGGTCTTCTGGCCCGCCCCGAACGTCGACTCCGGTCTGGTGTCACTGGTCCGCCGCAGCGAGCCGATCACGACGACCGCGAGCCGGGCCGAGGTCTTCGCGGTCGTCGACGCCGCGTTCGCCCAGCGCCGCAAGACGCTGCGGGCCGCCCTGGCGGGCTGGGCGGGCTCCGCGCCCGCCGCCGAAGCGGCCCTGGTCGCGGCGGGGATCTCCCCGCAGGCGCGGGGCGAGGCACTGACCGTCGAGGAGTTCGCCGCCATCGCCGAGAACAAGCCCGCCGGGAAGCCCGACGAGAACGACGAGAACGAGGCCGCCGGGAGCGCCGAATGAGTGTCACGGTCCGCGTCCCCGCCAAGGTCAACGTCCAGCTCGCGGTGGGTGCCGCGCGACCCGACGGCTTCCACGACCTGGCCAACGTCTTCCTCGCCGTCGGCCTGTACGACGAGGTCACCGTCACCCCCGCCGACGAGCTGAGCGTCACCTGCTCGGGCCCGGACGCCGCGCAGGTCCCTCTGGACGCGTCGAACCTCGCCGCCCGCGCCGCGATCGCGCTCGCGGAGCGCCACGGCCTCGCCCCCCACGTGCACATCCACATCGACAAGGACATCCCCGTCGCGGGCGGCATGGCGGGCGGCAGCGCCGACGGCGCGGCGGCCCTGCTCGCCTGCGACGCCCTCTGGTCCACCGGCGCCACCCGGGACGAACTGCTCGCCATCTGCGCGGAGCTCGGCAGCGACGTCCCGTTCTCCCTGGTCGGCGGCGCCGCCCTCGGCACCGGCCGTGGCGAACAGCTGACTCCGATCGACGTCGGCGGGACCTTCCACTGGGTCTTCGCGGTCGCCGACGGCGGGCTCTCCACCCCGGCCGTCTACGGCGAGTTCGACCGACTCACCGCAGGCACCGACGTGCCCGTCCCGGAAGCCTCCCCGGCACTCCTCGAGGCGCTGCGCGCCGGTGACACCCACGCGCTCGCCGAAGCGCTCTCCAACGATCTGCAGCCCGCCGCGGTCTCGCTGCGGCCCTCGCTCGCCGACACCCTTGCCGCGGGCACCGGGGCGGGTGCCCTGGCCGCACTGGTCTCGGGTTCCGGGCCGACCACCGCTTTCCTGGTGGCGGACGCCGAGTCGGCGGCGAAGGTGGCGGACGCCCTGCTCGCGTCGGGAACCTGCCGCAGCGCACGGGCCGCCGTGTCCCCCGCGCCGGGTGCCACGCTCCGCTGACCGCGGTACTCGGACGGGAATTGAGTATGGTCGCGCTGCCGCCCCGGGGGCGCCGGACGCGACCGTACCCGTATGGGATCGAGTATTCGTGAACGGGCGGCGGCGGGCGGACCGATCACGGGCGCGCGCCTCGCCTCGCCGGTCCGTGCGCCTCAGCCGAGCCGCACGGTCCTCCGCGCCAGCTCGTAAGCCGGGAGCATCTCCTCGTGCTCCTGCGAGTCAAGCCCGCCGAGGTGCACCACGACCGGGCCGCTCGGCGTGGCCACGGCGAAGGCCCGCTCCTTCTTGGGCTCGGACGACAACGCGCCGCTGACGGTGTAGCCGACCTCGGCCGCGGTCAGGGCGCCGGCCTTCACCTCGGTGTACGAGGCCCGGCCGGCGTTCGGGTCGGCGGCCAGGAACGCCTTCAGGACCTGGCGCGGGGTCCGGTCGGTACCGGCCCCGGTCCACACCCGCAGGAAGCCGATGTTCCCGGCGGGCTTCGCGTCGATCTCGCAGACGAGAGTGACCGGGCCCTGCTTGTTCAGCGCGCCGAGCGCGTCGTCCTCGACGGGCCGCACGGCCGCAGGCTTCCAGGAGGCCGCGAGGTCGAAGGCGACGGGCAGCTCGCAGACGGAGCCGGAACCACCGACGCTGCCGCCCCTCGTCACCGCGTTCCCCGCGACGGCCTTCGGCTCCGGGGCAGCCTTGCCGTCGCCGTCGGCGCCCGGGGAGGACGATGTGCAGCCGGTCACCGCCGCTGCCGACAGCACCGCCGCCAGTACGGCCGTCGCCGTGCACCGCACCGGATTTCGCGCCATGGATCCCCCTGCCCCCGCCCTTGATCGATCGCCGCACGCTATCCCACCCGCGTGGCGACTACCCTGGGACGTCGATCGATCCCCCTGTCAGGAGTGAAATGGCCGTCAATCTGGTCAATGTCGAGCAGGTCAGCAAGGTGTACGGCACCCGTGCCCTGCTCGACGGCGTGTCCCTCGGTGTGTCCGAGGGGGACCGGATCGGTGTCGTCGGCCGTAACGGCGACGGCAAGACGACCCTCATCCGGATGCTCGCCAAGCTGGAGGAGGCGGACACCGGCCGCGTCACCCACAACGGTGGCCTGCGTCTCGGTGTCCTCACACAGCACGATTCGCTCGACCCGAAGGCGACGGTCCGCCACGAGGTCATCGGCGATCTCGCCGACCACGAGTGGGCGGGCAACGCCAAGATCCGTGACGTGCTGACCGGGCTCTTCGGCGGGCTGGACCTGCCCGGCTTCGAGCTCGGCCTGGACACCGTCATCGCCCCGCTCTCCGGCGGCGAGCGGCGCCGGATCGCGCTCGCCAAGCTGCTCATCGCCGAACAGGACCTGATCGTCCTCGACGAGCCGACCAACCACCTCGATGTCGAGGGCATCTCCTGGCTGGCCCGGCACCTGCAGAGCCGGCGCTCGGCACTGGTCTGCGTCACCCACGACCGGTGGTTCCTCGATCAGGTCTGCACGCGCATGTGGGACGTCCAGCGCGGCACGGTCCACGAGTACGAGGGCGGCTACAGCGACTACGTGTTCGCCCGGGCCGAGCGGGAGCGGATCGCCGCGACCGAGGAGTCCAAGCGGCAGAACCTGATGCGCAAGGAGCTGGCCTGGCTGCGGCGAGGCGCCCCCGCCCGTACGTCGAAGCCGCGCTACCGCATCGAGGCCGCCAACGAGCTGATCGCCGATGTGCCGCCGCCGCGCGACACCAGCGAGCTGATGAAGTTCGCCAACGCGCGACTCGGTAAGACCGTCTTCGACCTGGAGGACGTGACCGTCCAGGCCGGACCCAAGACGCTGCTCACCCACCTCACCTGGCACCTCGGCCCCGGCGACCGGATCGGCCTGGTCGGGATCAACGGTGCGGGCAAGACCTCGCTGCTGCGGGCGCTCGCCGAGGCGGCCCGCACCCAGGGCGAGGAGCAGCCCGCAGCCGGGAAGATCGTCGTCGGCAGGACCGTCAAGCTGGCCTACCTCTCCCAGGAGGTCACCGAGCTCAAGCCGAACCTGCGGGTGCTGGAGGCCGTGCAGCAGGTACGGGACCGGGTCGACCTCGGCAAGGGCCGGGAGATGACCGCGGGCCAGCTCTGCGAGCAGTTCGGCTTCTCGAAGGAGAAGCAGTGGACCCCGGTGGGTGACCTGTCGGGTGGTGAGCGGCGACGGCTGCAGATCCTGCGGCTGCTGATGGACGAGCCGAACGTTCTCTTCCTCGACGAGCCCACCAACGACCTCGACATCGAGACCCTGACCCAGCTGGAGGACCTCCTCGACGGCTGGCCGGGATCGATGATCGTGATCTCCCACGACCGGTTCTTCATCGAGCGGACCACGGACCGGGTGATGGCGCTGCTCGGCGACGCCACGCTGCGGATGCTGCCGCGTGGTATCGACGAGTACATCGAGCGCAGGCGGCGGATGGAGGAGGCGGCCGTACCCGCCTCGGCACCCACCGCGGCGAAGGAGACGCCGGCCGCCGCCGCGGTCTCGCCGCAGGCCGCCCGCGCCGCCAAGAAGGAACTGCAGAAGATCGAGCGGCAGCTCGACAAGATGTCGACCCGCGAGACGACCCTGCACAAGCAGATCGCGGAGAACGCCACGGACTTCGAAAAGGTGGCGAAGCTCGACGCGGAACTGCGGGAACTGGTCGTGGAACGCGACGAGTTGGAGATGCGCTGGCTGGAACTGGCCGAGGACGCCTGACGTCAGGCGCCTGACGTCCGACGCCTGACGTCCGACATCTGCCGTCCGGTGTCAGGCGCCTGAGCTCCGGGTGCTGCGGCGGCCGGTGGCGCCGGACGGTGCGTTCGTGACGGGTGATACAAAGGATGCCCGTCCGACCGCACCGAGGGAGCACCCCGATGACCTGGCCGCCCGGCCCGCAGCAGCAGCCGTCGCAGCCACAGCCGCAACCGCCGCAGCCACAGGGCGAGTTCGGGGCCCCGTTCGAGCCGATGGAGCCGATGCGGCCCGCGCCGCCGGCCCAGCCGGTGCAGGGGTACGGGCAGTTCCCGCCCCCGCCCCCGGTGCAGCCCCAGGCCGGCCCGTACGGATACGGGTACGGCGCGCAGCCGCCGTACCCCGCCGGCCCGGGCGGCCCCGCAGGACGTAAGCCCTCCGGGCGCAGGCGCACCACTCTCGTCGCCGCCGTGATCGCCGGCGTCCTGGTGGTCGGCGGTGGCGTCTGGTTCGCCACGAGCGATGGTCACGGAAGCGGGAAGCCCGTCGCGCACGGCAGTTCCGACGGCGAGCGGCTCACCGCCTTGCCCCCCGTCCGGCCCACTGACGACGCCGAGGTGGTCGACACCGCCGCGCCGGTCGACAAGGTCAACGCCGCGCGCAAGCCGGGCGAGGCCAAGGTCCTCTGGATGCGGGACAACGGCGTCGACGTGCCGCGCAACGGCGTGGACGTGTACGGCCCCTGGCTGACCGGAGACATCGTCGCCAAGGGCATGTACCGCACGGTCTCCGGCTACTCCGTGGCCGACGGCGCCCGGAAGTGGACGCTGGAGCTGCCCGCCGATCTCTGTGCCGCACCGACCCTCCCCACCGGCGACGGCAAGGTCGTCGTCGCACTCATGGGGGGCACCTCGTCGGATGCGGACTGCTCCGTACTGCAGATGATCGACCTCACCACCGGCAGGGCGGGCTGGAAGAAGACGGTCGAGCGCAAGGGTGCCGAGGACCTGCTGTCGGACGTCGCCATGGGGATCAGCGGGGACCTGGCCACCTTCGGGCGCTCCGGCAACTCGGTGGGCTACCGCGTCTCCGACGGCAAGGAAGTGTTCGGCAAGCGGGAAGGGGTCTGCCAGCCGTTCGCGTTCACCAGCGGTCCCCGGATGATCGCCGCCACCAGTTGCCGCACCGACGCCGACGACGAGGACAAGCAGCAGGTCGAGGAGATCGATCCGGCCACCGGCAAGCCGAAGTGGACGTACCGGGTCAAGACCGGCTGGCGGGTCGCGCAGGTCTACTCGGCGAACCCGCTGGTGATTTCGCTGAAGAAGGGCGTGGGCGAGGGCGGGGCATGGGCCATCGTCACGCTGCGGGAGAACGGCACGTACCGCTCCCAGATGGTCGGCGGGAAGAACGAGGACTATGCCGTCACGTGCGACGTGGACATCGTGGTGTCCGGCAGGAACCTCGACGGCTGTGCCGGAGCCGCGGCCGACGACGGCACCTTCTACCTGGCGACCAAGCCCGCGACCGTGGGCTCCTCCCTCACCAACAAGGTGGTCGCGTTCGACCTGGACAGCGGTAAGGCCAAGTGGCGGGCGGCCGCGCCGGCCGGACAGGTCATGCAGCCGTTGCGGATGGACGGCCGGAACGTGATCGTCCGGGTGGACGGCACGTACCGGAAGGGCGGAGGCATCGCCACGCTCGGGCCGGAGGGCGGTGCCCCGAAGATGCTGCTGCGGCATCCGGCGTCGGCGGCCGAGGCCGAGAGCTCCTTCAGCATGGCGAGGGCCGTCTACGCGGGCGGCCGTTCCATCCTGGTGAGCGCAACCGTCAGCGCGATCAACGACAAGGAGGAGAAGAAGGTGAAGACCGTCATGGTCTTCGGTCCCTGACCTTCGAGCCGATCGCTGACGGATCGTCACGAAGACTGCCGGTCATGGTGGTTCGCCAGGGTCGCCGACGGCGGTCGACGGTGCTCGGGGGCGGTGGACCGGCCCGCCGCGGTCCGACTGGTCTCCGTTTGCGAAGAGTTGGCGCCGGGGGCGCCGGACGGTGTCCGGACCGGTGCCCCCGGCGTGGCCGCCGGGGCCTCCCGCTCCTGCGTAACGACGGCATCACGAGGCGGTTCTCCCTTGGGCACAGGGGATGGACCGACTCGGTGTCCGCGGTCTTGCGGGTGGTACAAAGAAGCCCCGCCCGACTGTCGTGACACCGCGGAATCCATGCCCGATCCGCTCCTTTCCGAAGGGAATTCAGCCCTGCGGAATCGCGGGGGAGACCGGACCGGGCACCGGACCGCACGAAGGGGGACGTGCTGATGACCCAGCCGCCCAGCCAGCAACCGCCGCAGGGAGGCTTCGGCGCTCCGCAGGAGCCGCCTCAGGGGAGTCCTCAGCCGCCCGCGCAGCCGCCGCAGATGCCTGCCGCGCCGCCGACCCCGCCGCCCGCCCAGCCGGGGTACGGCTACCCGCAGGCCCCGGAGCAGGCGCCCGGTTACGGCTACCCGCAGCAGCCGGGACAGCAGCCCGGCCCGTACGGCCAGCCGGGCCCGTACGTCCAGCAGCCGGGCCCGTACGGTCAGCAGCCGGGCCCGTACGGTCAGCAGCCCGGACCGTACGGGCAGCAGCCGCAGCCGGGTTACGGCTACCCGCAGCAGCAGTACCCCGGCGCCCCGGGACCCGCTGGTACGGGCGGCGGCGGCCCGTTCAAGGGCAGGCCCGCTGTGCTCATCGGTGCCGCGGTCGCCGCGCTGCTGGTGATAGGCGGTGGCGTCTTCCTCGCCACCAGCGGCGGTGGTGACGGCAAGAAGCCCGTGGCGCACGGCAGTACGGATGCGAAGCCGAGCGTCTCGTCCTCCGTCGACGAGGGTGACGGCAACGGCGACGGCCGCGGCGGCGACGACGACCTCAACGCCGGGCGTAAGGCCGGCGAGGCGAAGGTCCTCTGGCTGCAGACCAACGATGTCGACCTGCCGCGGGACGGTTCCGACGTGTATGGCCCGTGGATCGTCGGAGACACCGTCGTCAAGGGCATGTACCGGTCGATATCCGGCTACTCCGTGGTCGACGGCAAGCAGAAGTGGACGCTGAAGCTGCCCGCGGACATGTGCGCCGCGCCTGCGCAGACCACCACGGACGGCAAGATCGTCATCGGGGTCAAGAACGGCACCACCGACAAGGCGGACTGCTCCGACCTCCAGATGATCGACCTCAACACCGGCAAGGCCGGCTGGAAGAAGGCGATCAAGCAGAGCGGCCTCTTCGACATGATGTCGGACATCTCCCTCGCCATCAGCGCCGACACCGTGACGGTCGGGCGTACCGGTGCCTCCAACGCCTACCGGGTCAGCGACGGCAAGGATCTGTTCGGCAAGCAGTCGGGCAACTGCCAGCCGTACGCCTTCGCCGGCGGTCCGAAGCTGATCGCCGCCTCCAGCTGCCGCACGGGCGACGTCGACAAGCCCCAGAACCAGATCCAGGAGATCGATCCGGTCACCGGCAAGCCCAAGTGGACGTACCGTCCCGCCGTGGGCTGGGAAGTCGACAGGGTCTATTCGGTGAGCCCGCTCGTCGTCTCGCTGACCCAGAGCCAGAAGAAGAAGTGGAGCCTTCTCGCCATCAAGGAGAACGGCACGCTCCGTTCCCAGCTGGTCAGCGACAAGGGTGACAAGTTCTCGCCGGACTGCAGCGGTGCGTTCGTCATCTTCGGGAAGTCCCTGGAAGGTTGCACCGGCGTCGCCGCCGACGCCAACACCTTCTACATGTCGACCGCGGCCGGCACCAGCGCCTCCGCCCGCACGAACAAGGTCGTCGCGTTCGACCTGAACACCGGCAAGCCCAAGTGGAAGGCCGCGGCCCCGGCCGGGCGGACCATGAAGCCGCTCCGGATGGAGGGCGGCAACGTGCTGCTCTACCTGGAGGCCTCGTACAACCAGGGCGGTGGGATCGCCACCCTGGCGCCGACCGGTGGCACCCCGCACGTGCTGCTGCAGCACCCGGCGTCGACGTCCCAGATCGAGAGCTCGTTCTACAACCCGAGGATCGCCTACGCGGACGGCCGTTCCTTCATCGCGAGCGGCCGGGTCAGCGCGGCCAACGACAAGGAAGAGCTGGAGACGAAGACCATGATGGCCTTCGGCAAGTGACGGCTCACGCAGGCATCCGACGGACCGTGGCCGACCGCGTCGGCTCCCGGTCCACCGACTCCCCTCCCCCCGAGGTACGTACGCCATGACACAGCCGCCCAACGAGCCGCCCCAGGGCGGGTTCGGCGAGCCGCAGGACCAGCCGCCCGCCGACCCGTTCGGCAAGCAGCCGGCGCCGCAGACCCCACCGCCCGCTGGTGGGTTCGGTGCTCCTCAGACGCCGCCTGCTGGTGGGTTCGGTGCTCCTCAGACGCCGCCCGCTGGTGGGTTCGGCGCTCCTCAGACCCCGCCGCCCGCCGGTCCGCCCCAGCAGCAGCCGGGGTACGGCTATCCGCAGGCCCCGCCGCAGCAGCCGGGGTACGGCTATCCGCAGGCCCCGCCGCAGCAGCCCGGCTACGGCTTCCCGCAGGCGCCCCCCGTCGGCGGCTACGGCATGCCGCCCGGCCAGCCGCCCCAGCAGGGATACGGCTACCCGACCGCCCCGATGCAGCCGCAGTACCCGGCACCGCCGCAGGGCGGGAACGGCGGCAGGAAGCTCAGCACCCAGACACAGATCATCATCGCCGCGGTGGTCGCCGTGGCGCTGATCGTCGGCGGCGGCGTCTGGTTCGCCTCCAGCGGTGGCGAGGGCGGCAAGAAGAACGAGACGTCCGATTCCACCGGCACCACCGGTGACAGCAAGGGCGGATCGGACAACGGTGCGGGTGGCGGCGGCAAGGAGAAGGCGCCGGCGAACACCAAGTCCACCGTCGCCTTCCGGCTCGCCGAGCCGAAGGTCCCCGATGTCACGCAGCTCGACGGCTCCTGGCTGACCGACAAGGCGTACGTCAAGACCGGCGTGAACGAGATCGTCGGATACGACAAGGTCAAGGGCACCAAGCTCTGGTCCATCCCGTTGGACGGCCAGCTCTGCGCCGCCTCCCGGCACATGTCCAAGGACTACAAGACCGCCATCGCCTTCCAGCAGGCCAAGCCGACGAAGACGAACAAGTACCCGCCGTGCACCCAGGTCGGTGCCCTCGACCTCAGCGCCGGCAAGCTGATGTGGAGCAAGTCGGTGACCGCCGGCACCGGCGGCGACGACGCGATCAGGTTCGACGAGATCACGCTCAGCGGCACCACGGTCGCCGCGGGCGGCACCGAAGGCGGCGCCGCCTTCGACCTGAACACCGGCGCCGAGCGCTGGAAGCCGAAGGTCACCGCCGACGGCTGCTACGACAAGGGGTACGGCGGCGGCGAGGCACTCGCCGTGGTCCGCAGATGCGGTACGTACGACGATCCGCAGCTCGTCATCCAGGCACTGAACCCCACCACCGGCGCGCCGCTCTCCTCGTTCAAGATGCCGCCCGGTGTCGAGTACGCGAGCATCGTCTCCACCAAGCCGCTGGTCGTCGCGGCCGACGTCGGCGACACCGCCGGTGACGGCAGCGGGATCTCGGACTTCTTCTCGATCGACGCGTCGACCGGCAAGCTGCTCACCAAGATCACCGCCGACGGTGACAAGTACGCCGCCCGTTGCGGCTCCACGGAGGTGGAGACCTGCCAGCAGCTCGCGGTCGGCAACAACCGTCTCTATCTGCCCACCGAGGAGCACGAGGGCACCGGCGAGTACGGCGACACCAACGAGATCGTCTCGTTCGACCTGACCACCGGCAAGCCGACCAGCGACAAGGCCGACGCGGGCGACCGGTACACGATGTTCCCGATCCGCATGGACGGGCCGAACATCATCGCGTACAAGGAGCCCCCGTACGACAAGGGCGGCCAGATCGTCTCCATCGACGGTTCCACCTTCAAGCAGACCGTGCTGCTGGAGAATCCGGCCGAGGAGTCCGTCCGGGACGCGGAGACCAGCTTCTCCGCGGACTACGCCGAGTTCCTGTTCTCCGGCGGGCGGCTCTTCATCTCCGAGACGATGGCGAGCAAGCGGGGCGACAGCTCGCTCGACGCCAACCGGTACCTCGTGGTCTCGTTCGGCACCGGCTGACGCACTCCGCGGGAACGCACCACGCACGACGGCCCTGCCGGTCGATTCACCCGACCGGCAGGGCCGATCGTTCTGTGCCCGTCCCGCCGTCCGTTTATGACCGATGATCGTCGGTCAAGTGCCGCTCGATGACGCTTCATTCGGCATTCCGGGGGGCTTCTGCCTGGTAACGGGCGCACGAGGTCGAACAAGCGTGTAGCTTGCCGGGTCAGGGAGGGCCGGGGGGCCTAGCTCCAGTGCTATGGGGGGTTGCTCGATGGGCGTGCGGCTCATGGTGGTCGATGACCACCGACTGCTCGCAGAGGCGCTCGCCTCGGCGCTTAAATTGCGGGGTCACCGGGTGCTCGCGGCGGCCGCGCCGACCGCCGGCGCCGCGGAACTGGTGGTGAGCAGGGCCCCGGAGGTGTGCCTGTTCGGCACCGCGACGCCCGCCGAACCGGGCGTGTTCGACCCCATCGCCCGGATCAGACGGGAGCGCCCGCAGGTGGCGGTGGTGGTGCTCGGACCGGTACCCAACCCGCGTGGGATCGCAGCCGCCTTCGCCGCCGGCGCCGCGGGATACGTCCGGCACGACGAGCGGATCGAGGGTGTCGAGCGGGCGATGGTCAAGGCGCGCGCCGGAGAGGCGGCGATCGCGCCACAGCTCCTCCAGGGTGCCTTCGCCGAGCTGCTCAACCCGGCCGTCCAGCCCGACGACGAGGGGAAGCGGCTGCTGCAGATGCTCACTCCGCGCGAGATCGAGGTGCTGGTCCGGGTCGCGGAGGGCGAGGACACCCGGCTGATCGCGGCCGGGATGCGGATCGCGCCGAGCACGGCGCGTACGCATGTGCAGCGGGTGCTCATGAAGCTGGGCGTCGGTTCACGGCTGGAGGCGGCGGCGCTCGCGGCCCGGACCGGGCTGCTGGAGCGGGCGGTGGTGGACGCGGGGCGGAAAGGGCCGGACGTCGGGTGACGTCCGGCCCCGGCGGGCGGTGTGCCGCCCGGCTCAGGCGTCGGTGCCGGAGCCGGCGTCGGCGCCGCCCGGCGCCTCGGCCGGGCGCAGCTTCAGCCACGCCAGGAAGAACAGCCCGAGGACCAGCATCGCCAGCCCGGTCCAGAGGTTTATGTGAACGCCCTGGGCCTTCTTCAGGTCCGCGTCGGACGGGTGGATCCCGGCGATCGTCACGATCACTCCGTAGATCACGAAGAGTCCGCCGATGATCCGCCGGATGTCGAAGAGGCGGGCCGCGGTCGCGGACTTGCGCTCCAGCTCGGAGACTTCCTTGTGCAGTTCAGACATGGTGATTGCCTCCGATCAGAGCGAGTACGGCACGTAGCAGAGGGCCGCGATGACGATCGCGCCCCAGCCGAGCAGTGCGGGCTTGCGGTACCAGGCGCTGTCGCCCTCGGCCGGTGCCTCCACCGCGTCCGGGGACTCGGTTCCGTAGACGAGGCCCGCCAGTTCGGCCTCGGGCTTCGGCGCGGTGAAGAGCGTGACGAGGACCATGACCACCGCACCGGCGACGAAGCCGACGATCGCCGAGACGAAGTTGGCGCCCTGGTCGGTCGGGATGTCGATGACACCCTGCTTGTAGATCCAGAAGTAGTTGACCATCGCGGCGGTGGTGCCCGCGAGGAGCCCCCAGACCCCGGACTTCATCGAGGCGCGCTTCCAGAACATGCCGATGATGAAGACCACGAACATCGGGACGTTGAAGAACGAGAACAGCGTCTGGAGGTAGCTCATGATGTTCGAGAAGCTGGCGGCGATGAAGGCCGTGCCGATGGAGGCCAGTACACCGACCGCTGTGATCAGCCGGCCGAACCGCAGGTAGTACGCGTCGGGCTGGTCCTTCTTCACGTACCGGGCCCAGATGTCCGTCGTGAAGACGGTGTTGAACGACGAGACGTTGGCCGCCATGCCCGCCATGAACGCGGCCAGCAGACCGGTCACGGCGATGCCGAGCACACCGTTGGGCAACAGCTCCTGCATCAGCAGCGGGATCGCGTCGTTGTACGTGAGGTCCGAGCCCGGCGTGCCGATCTTCGGTACGAGTACGGCGGCGACCAGGCCCGGGATCATCACGAGGAAGACGATGAAGATCTTCGGGAACGCGGCGATCAGCGGCGTGCGCTGGGCGGCCGAGAGGTTCTTCGCCGACAGGGCGCGCTGCACCTCGGCGAAGTTGGTCGTCCAGTAGCCGAAGGAGAGCACGAAGCCGAGGCCGAGGATGATCGTCAGCCAGTTGGCGCCGAGCGGGTTGGCGTCACCGATGCCCGTACCGCCCCAGGCGGAGAGGAAGTCGGAGCCGTGGCTCTTCTCCAGCGAGCCGGTCAGACCGTCCCAGCCGCCGACGCGCTTGAGGCCCAGCAGGGTGAGCGGGATGAGCGCGGCGAGGATGACGAAGAACTGCAGCACCTCGTTGTAGATCGCCGAGGAGAGCCCGCCGATGGTGATGTAGACGAGGACGAAGAGGCCCGCGACGACGATCGCGACCCACTGCGGCCAGCCGAGCAGCGCCTCCACGACGATCGACAGGGCGTAGAGGTTGACGCCCGCGATCAGTATCGCGGCGAACGCGAAGAGTATGGAGCTCAGCAGGTGCGCCGACCTGTCGAAGCGCTGGAGCAGGAACTCCGGTACGGAACGGACCTTCGACCGGTAGTAGAAGGGCATCATCACCAGGCCGAGGAAGACCATGGCGGGGATGGCGCCGATCCAGTACCAGTGGACGACCGCGACCCCGTACTGCGCACCGGTGGCCGCCATGCCGAGGATCTCGGTGGCACCGAGGTTGGCGGCGACGAACGCGAGACCGGTCACCCAGGCGGGCAGTGACCGCCCGGAGAGGAAGAAGTCGAGGCTGGTCTTCACGCTGGCCCGGGCGGCGAAGCCGATGCCGAGAACCACGACGAAGTAGATCGCCAGAATCGTGTAGTCGAGCCCGTTCGTGGGGAGCCGGAGCCCTTCGGCCAGATATTGCATGTGGGGGTACTCGCTTCGTTGCGCGAACTTAACCCGACGGAACCTACGCTCTTGTGTTCAAAAAATGAACAGTCTTTCTGGGGTTCTTTGTTGGATTGTGATCGAGCGAGTGGAAAGCTCCAGGTTCAACCGCCAGAACCGCACAGGAGATCCCGATCACACATGCGTCGAAGTGTCCATTGACGTGTGTGTTGGCTTGTGGTTTGTTGTGTTCGGTTATGTTTGGAGGAACCTGGTGAAGAAGACGGTTACGACGCTCGCCGACGGCCGGGAGCTGCTCTACTACGACAGTCGCGACGACGTGGTCCGCGACGCCGTCGACCGGCGGCCGCTCGACGCCGTCTCGACCTCCTCCGAGGTCCGCCACGACCCGCTCCTCGGGGACAGCGTCGCCATCGCCTCGCACCGCCAGGGCCGCACGTACCACCCGCCGGCCGACGAGTGCCCGCTCTGCCCGTCCCGGGACGGGCGGCTCAGCGAGATCCCCGACGACCACTACGACGTGGCCGTCTTCGAGAACCGTTTCCCCTCCCTCGCCGGCGACTCCGGCCGCTGCGAGGTCGTCTGCTTCACCTCCGACCACGACGCCTCGTTCGCCGACCTCACCGAGGAGCAGGCCGGCCTGGTCCTGGAGGCATGGACCGACCGCACCGCAGAACTCGCCGGGCTCCCGCAGGTCAAGCAGGTGTTCTGCTTCGAGAACCGGGGCGCCGAGATCGGTGTGACCCTCGGCCACCCGCACGGGCAGATCTACGCGTACCCGTTCGTCACCCCGCGCACCGAGCTGATGCTCCGCTCGATGGAGGCGCACTGCGAACGGACCGGCGGCAACCTCTTCGACGACATCGTGGCGCGTGAGCTGACCGACGGCGAGCGGGTCGTGCTGACCGGCGAGCACTGGGTGGCGTTCGTGCCGTACGCGGCGCACTGGCCGTACGAGGTGCATCTGTACCCGCGCCGCCGCGTCGCGGACCTGCGGGAACTCGACGATGCCGCGCGCACCGAATTCGCACAGGTCTATCTGGAACTCTTGAGGCGATTCGACCGGATCTTCGGCCCCGGTGAGCCGCCGACGCCGTACATCGCGGCCTGGCACCAGGCGCCGTTCGGAGTGCCCGGGCGGGAGGAGTTCGGGCTCCACCTCGAGCTTTTCACCGTCCGACGCACCTCCGGCAAGCTGAAGTTCCTCGCGGGTTCCGAATCCGGCATGAGCGTGTTCATCAACGACGTGCCGCCGGAGGCCGCGGCCCAGCGACTGCGAGAGGTAGCGAGCAAGTGAGCATGCCCCAGAAGAAGTACCTGGTCACGGGTGGCGCGGGATACGTCGGCAGCGTGGTCGCCGCGCATCTGCTGGAGGCGGGCCACGCGGTGACCGTCCTCGACGACCTGTCGACCGGGTTCCGGGAGGGCGTCCCGGCCGGGGCCGAGTTCATCGAGGGGCGCATCCAGGACGCCGCCCGCTGGCTGGACCCCTCCTACGACGCGGTGCTGCACTTCGCCGCGTACTCCCAGGTCGGGGAGTCCGTCACCGACCCGGAGAAGTACTGGGTGAACAACGTCGGCGGATCCACCGCGCTGCTCGCCGCCATGCGCGACGCCGGGGTCCGCACCCTGGTCTTCTCCTCGACCGCCGCGACCTACGGGGAACCGGTCTCCAGCCCGATCACGGAGTCCGACCCGACCGCCCCCACCAACCCGTACGGCGCGACGAAGCTGGCCGTCGACCACATGATCACCGGCGAGGCGGCCGCACACGGACTGGCCGCGGTCTCGCTGCGGTACTTCAACGTGGCGGGTGCGTACGGGAGCTGCGGTGAGCGCCACAGCCCGGAGTCGCACCTCATCCCGCTCGTCCTCCAGGTCGCGCTCGGGCAGCGCGAGTCGATCTCCGTGTACGGCGACGACTATCCGACACCCGACGGCACCTGCGTACGCGACTACATCCACGTCGCCGACCTCGCCGAGGCGCACCTGCTCGCCCTCGACGCGGCCACCGCGGGCGAGCACCTGATCTGCAACCTCGGCAACGGCAACGGCTTCTCGGTGCGCGAGGTCATCGAGACGGTACGCAAGGTCACCGGCCACCCGGTCCCCGAGACCGCGGCCCCGCGCCGCGCCGGTGACCCCGCGGTGCTGGTCGCCTCCGCCACCGCGGCCAGGGAACGGCTCGGCTGGCAGCCCTCCCGCGCCGACCTGGCCGGAATCGTCTCCGACGCCTGGACGTTCGCCCGCCGAGAGGAGCCCACCACCCCATGACCGACAACGCTGAGCTGGTCACCGCATTCACCGAGCTGTACGGCGCCGCCCCCGAAGGGATCTGGGCTGCGCCCGGCCGGGTCAACCTGATCGGCGAGTACACCGACTTCAACGACGGTTTCGTGATGCCGCTCGCGCTGCCGCACGTCGCGCGCGCCGCGGTGTCCCGCCGTACCGACGGCGAGCTGCGGCTCCACTCCACCGACGTGCCCGGCGGCGTCGTGCGGCTCCGCGTCGACGAGCTGGCACCGCACCAGGGCCACGGCTGGGCGGCGTACCCGGCCGGAGTCGTCTGGGCGCTGCGCGAAGCCGGCCACCAGGTCACCGGTGCGGACATCCAGCTGACCTCGACCGTCCCCACCGGCGCCGGACTCTCCTCCTCCGCAGCCCTCGAAGTGGTCACCGCGCTCGCGCTGAACGACCTCTTCGGACTCGGTCTGCCCGCCGCCGAGCTCGCGGTGCTGGCGCAGCGCGCCGAGAACGCGTTCGTCGGGGTGCCGTGCGGGGTCATGGACCAGATGGCGTCGGCCTGCTGCGTGGAGGGCCACGCCCTCTACCTCGACACCCGCGACCTCACCCGGCGCCAGGTCCCGTTCGACCTGGCCGCCCACGGTCTGCAGCTGCTGGTCGTCGACACCCGGGTCAAGCACGCGCTGGGTGACGGCGCGTACGCGGAACGACGGACCGGCTGCGAGGAGGGCGCGCGGGTGCTCTCCATCGGGACGCTGCGCGACCTTCCGTACGAAGGGCTCGGCGCCGCGCTCGACACGCTCGCCGAGTCCGGCGCGGACGAGTCGGTCGCGCGGTACGTACGCCATGTGGTCAGCGACAACGCGCGCGTGGAGCAGGTCATCGGGCTGCTCGACGCGGGCGATGTGCGGGCCGCGGGACCCGTCCTCACCGCGGGCCATGTCTCGCTCCGTGACGATCTGCGGGTCTCCTGCCCCGAACTGGACCTGGTCGTCTCGGCGGCGAACGCGGCCGGGGCACTGGGTGCGCGGATGACCGGCGGTGGTTTCGGCGGTTCGGCGATCGTGCTGGTGGAGACGGCGGACGCGGAGGCGGTCACCAAGTCGGTGCTGGAGGCGTTCACTTCGGCGGGCCACGCGACGCCCGGGGTCTTCCCGGCGGTCCCGTCGGCGGGGGCCCGCCGGCTCAGCTGAAGGCCTTCGTCAGGATGAACTCGGTGACACCGGGCGGGTAGTCCTCGACCTGCCCGATCACCTCGTACCCCCGCCTGCGGTAGAAGGCGGGGGCCTGGAACCCCCAGGTCTCCAGCCGGGAGCGGGTGCACGACCGGTCCGCCTCGGCCCTCCGTTCCGCCTCTGCCAGCAGCTGCGACCCGAGGCCGGAACCGCGGTGGAGCGGGTCGACCCAGAGCAGATCGACATGGAGCCAGTAGGCCCAGGTGCGCCCGGAGAGTCCGCCCGCCAGCGCACCGGACTCGTCGATCGCCCAGATCTCCAGCGGGAGTTCGTGCTCGGCGGGCGTGGAGAGCAGGGCGCGGAGCTCGGGGGAGCGTTCCGTATTGCTGTGCTGGAGCCGTTCGCTCAGCAGAATGCGACGATCTTTGTCTACTTCTGTCTCAAGACGAAACATGAACCACACCCTAAACACCGAGGTTCATCAGTTCTGCGAAATTCCTTCCGCTCCGGGCCCCCAGCCGTACGCTGATGCACAGCACCGGTGGGGGCCGGTGCTGATTCAGGGGTACGAGACAGTCGGGAACGACGCCCGGAGCGGGGTGGCAGTCGGCATGCGGCGGCGGCCGTAGGACTGCGATTCACCTCATCGCTCCGGGCGTCGTTCCCGCAGCTGTCCGTCCCCAACGGGGGCCCGGGGGTGGCCCAGGGAAAAGACGCAGCATGGGGGTGCCTGTGGTTCGTATCCGGGTTCTCGTGGTGGACGACCACCGCATTTTCGCCGAGTCGCTCGCGGCGGCTCTCGCGGCCGAACCGGACGTCGACGTGGCGGCGGCGGGCAGTGGCCCGGCCGCGCTCCGGTGTCTCGAACGCGCGGCGGCCGAGGGCCGCCGGTACGACGTGATCCTTGTCGACGCCGAACTGGGCATCGGGCCGACGGCGGCGGGGCGCTCGGTCCCCGGACCGGTCCCGGTCCCTGCCCCGAACAGTGGCGAGAACCCCCCGGTCGACGGGATCTCGCTGGTGGCGGGCGTCCGTTCGGGCCAGCCGTCGGTCCGTACGGTGGTGCTCGCCGAGAAGGACGACCCGCGCAGGGCGGCGCTCGCGCTGCAGGCCGGGGCGTCCGGCTGGGTCGCCAAGGACTGCTCGCTGCAACGGCTGCTGACGGTCATCCGGGGGGTGCTCCGAGACGAGACGCATCTGCCTCCGGCGCTGCTGACCGGCGTCCTGCGGGAGTTGACGGCGGCCCGCAGGCATCGCACCGAGAGCGAGCAGCTGGTCGAGTCGCTCACCCCGCGCGAGCGTGAGGTGCTGCGCTGCATGGTGGCGGGGCTGGGCCGCAAGGCGGTGGCGGAGCGGCTGTACCTCTCCCCGCACACGGTGCGTACGCATATGCAGAACGTGCTGGGGAAGCTGGGCGTGCACTCGACGCTGGCCGCGGTGGCGCTGGCCAGACGGGCCGGTGTCGGACCGGCTGAGCTAGCCGGGGATGTTGTCGAACGGGGCGGTCAACTGGCGTAGCAGGCCGGCCAGTTCTCCGCGCTGCCGGCGGGAGAGCTCGCCGAGGATGGCACGCTCCTGGGCGAGCAGTCCGGCCAGTGACTGGTCGGCCTTGTCACGCCCTTCGGCGGTGAGCCGGACCAGCACGCCGCGCCGGTCGCTCGGATCGGGGAGCCGTTCGACGAGGTTCTTCTTGGTCAGCCGGTCGATGCGGTTGGTCATCGTGCCCGAGGTGACCAGTGTCTGCGTGAGCAGTTGGCCGGGGGAGAGCTGGTACGGGGCGCCGGCGCGGCGCAGCGACGTCAGTACGTCGAACTCCCACGGCTCGAGATTGTGCTCCGAGAAGGCGATTCTGCGGGCCCGGTCGAGGTGCCGGGCCAGGCGCGAGACGCGGCTGAGCACCTCAAGTGGTTCCACGTCGAGGTCGGGGCGCTCGCGACGCCATGCAGCGACCAGCCGGTCAACCTCGTCCTCCATGTGGATCAGTGTAAAGGGTCTGTCGACATGAAGTCTCTTGAATTCAAGTGTCTTGACATCAAGATACTTTCTTGGTGATCCTGGGTGGCATGACGACACCCACCTGGGACCCGCAGCAGTACCTCCGTCACGCGGACCACCGCACCCGCCCCTTCCGGGACCTCCTGTCCCGCATCCCCGAGCTCCCTGAGGCCGCCGCGCCCCGGATCGCGGACCTGGGCTGCGGAGCGGGCAACGTGACTACACTCCTCGCGGACCGCTGGCCGGCGGCCCGGATCACCGGCTACGACAACTCCCCCCAGATGCTGGAGAAGGCCCGCGCCCACGCCACCCCGCTCCTGAACTTCGCCGAGGCCGACGCGAGCACCTGGACGCCGGCGGAACCGTACGACCTGATCGTCTCCAACGCGCTGCTCCAGTGGGTCCCGAACCACACCGACCGCTTCCCCGCATGGCTGGACGGCATCACCCCGGGCGGCACGTTCGCCTTCCAGGTCCCCGGAAACTTCGACCAGCCCACCCACGTCCTGATGCGCGAGCTGGCCGAGTCGCCGCGTTGGCGCCCCCGCCTGGCCGGCCTCCTGCGCCACGGCGACGCGGTGCTGAGCCCCGCCGCCTACCTCGACGCCCTGACGGGTCCCGGCATCACGGCGGACGTCTGGGAGACCACGTACCTCCACCTCCTCCAGGGCGAGGACGCCGCGCTCGACTGGGTGAAGGGCACCGGGCTGCGCCCCGTCCTGACGGCGCTCGCCGACGACCCCGAGGCGCACGACGCCTTCCTCGCCGAATACCGCGACCTGCTGCGCGCCGCTTACCCGAAGGGCCCGCACGGCACCGTCTTCCCGTTCCGCCGCATCTTCGCCGTGGCCCGGAAGGAGTCCCGGTGACCGCCGCGGCCGGTCATGTGCGACCGGCCGCCCCGGAAGGTTCGGAGCCCGCCCTGCTGACCTGACCGGGACCGTCCCTCAGGCGTCCAGCGCCCTGGTCACCTGCTCCAGATCCGCGGGCATGACCGCGATCGACAGCTCCCCACCGGACGACTCGCACTCCACGATCCGCGATCCCGGGTTGATGACCAGCCCTTCCCGCGTGGACGGGGCGCGCACCGCGGTCCGGCGCAGATCGTCGGGGAGGACGACCAACTGCTTGCCGTAGGAAGCGCGCCAGGCCGGCGGTACCGCGTGGACCAGCAGGTGTCCGGGTCGCCAGCGGCCGCCCCGGGCGGGCCACCTCATCATGCAGGGGATGCCGGCCGGTGCCCCGGTGGCGGCCGGCTCCGACCGCTGCCGGTGCCTGCGGCGGATCAGCACGCCGACGAGCGAAGCCACCACACCCAGCACCACGAAATCGATCACGGATTCGATCACCTGTGTATTGAAGCAGGCGGGGGAGGGGAGGCACGACCGGGCGGCGGCCGCCCCGGCCCCGTCCGCGACAGGGGCCGGCAAGGCCGTCCGCCCCCGCGTGCGCGGCGCCGGCCCGACGGGACCGGGCGGGCGCGATGATTTCCGGGCGGCGCGACGGTCTCTGTTGCCGTACACCCGGAGCGAGGAAGAGGAGCCAGTCCCATGCGCATCGTGGTCAGTGAGTTCATCAGCCTGGACGGTGTCGTGCAGGCGCCCGGCGGACCCGACGAGGACACCGACGGCGGCTTCGCGCACGGCGGCTGGTCGCACCCGTTCTTCGATCCGGAGGCGGTGGGCGGCGCCTTCGACGACGCGCTGGCCAAGGCGGACGCACTGCTGTTCGGGCGCCGGACGTGGCAGACGATGGCCGCGGCATGGCCCGAGCGGGCCGGCGACCCGTTCGCCGACCGGATGAACGCCATCCCCAAGCACGTCGTCTCCCGGACGCTGGACGAATCCGCGCTGACCTGGGAGAACACCACGCTCATCGCGGGCGACAAGGCCGTCGCCCGGATCCGGGAGCTGCACGGCACCGACGGCGGCGACCTGCTGGTCATGGGAAGCCCCACGCTCGTCCGCACCCTTCTGCACGAGGGCCTGGTCGACGAGCTCCGGCTCATGGTCATGCCGGTGATCCTCGGCGGCGGGAAGACCATCTTCCCCGGCGACGGCGCGCTGCGCACGCTGGAACTGGTCTCCACGGTCACCAGTGCAGCCGGGGTGCACGTCTGCACCTACCGGCCGGTCGACAAGGGCTAGCGGGCACGGGAGCGGGATCCTGCTCACGCACCGGACCGGACCGGACCGGTGCGCCGTGCCCGGCCCGGTCCGGAGGGAGGTCTCAGCTCTTCCGGTGGCCTATCAGCCGAGGCTTGGACTCCAGGTTCTCCAGACCGTGCCAGGCCAGGTTCACCAGGTGCGCCGCCACCTCCGCCTTCTTCGGCTTGCGGACGTTCAGCCACCACTGGCCCGTCAGCGCCACCATGCCGACCAGCGCCTGCGCGTACAGCGGGGCCAGCTTCGGATCGAAGCCGCGCGCCTTGAACTCCAGACCCAGGATGTCCTCCACCTGGGTGGCGATGTCACTGATCAGGGACGCGAACGTGCCCGTCGACTGGGCGACCGGGGAGTCACGGACCAGGATGCGGAAACCGTCCGTGTACGTCTCGATGTAGTCGAGCAGCGCGAACGCCGCCTGTTCCAGGAGCTCGCGCGGGTGACCCGCGGTCAGCGCACCGGTGACCATGTCGAGGAGCTGGCGCATCTCCCGGTCGACCACCACGGCGTAGAGACCCTCCTTGCCGCCGAAGTGTTCGTAGACCACCGGCTTGGAGACACCGGCGCGAGCCGCGATCTCCTCCACCGAAGTGCCCTCGAAGCCCTTGTCGGCGAAGAGGATGCGACCGATGTCCAGCAGCTGCTCGCGGCGTTCCTTGCCGGTCATCCTCACTCGACGGGTACGCCGCGCGGGTGAGGGACGGTTCTTCTCGCTGCTCGTGCTGCCGTCGGTCGCCACGTTGTCAATCATGCCGCGTCGACGTGTACGGGCTCGCGCCGGGAGTCGATGCGGCGGGACTCGATCCGGGCGGGGTCCGGCCACCGGACGTCGTACGCCCAGCCGAGCTTCTCGAACCAGCGGATCAGCCGCGCGCTCGAGTCGACCTGGCCCTTCATCACGCCGTGCCGGGCGCTCGTCGGGTCCGCGTGATGCAGGTTGTGCCAGGACTCGCCGCACGACAGGACCGCCAGCCACCACACGTTGCCGGACCGGTCACGGGACTTGAACGGGCGCTTGCCGACCGCATGGCAGATCGAGTTGATCGACCAGGTGACGTGGTGCAGCAGGGCCACCCGTACCAGGGAGCCCCAGAAGAACGCGGTCGCCGCGCCCCACCACGACATCGTCACCAGACCGCCGATCAGCGGCGGGACCGCCAGCGACACGATCGTGAACGTCAGGAAGTGACGGGAGATCCCCCGGAGCGCCGGATCCTTGATCAGATCCGGGGCGTACTTCTGCTGCGGTGTCTGCTCCTCGTCGAACATCCACCCGATGTGCGCCCACCACAATCCCTTCATCAAGGCCGGGAGCGTCTCGCCGAACCGCCACGGAGAGTGCGGATCGCCCTCGGCGTCGGAGAAACGATGGTGCTTGCGGTGGTCGGCGACCCAGCGGACCAGCGGACCCTCCACGGCCAGCGACCCGGCGACCGCCAGGGCGATGTGGAGCGGACGCTTCGCCTTGAAGGAACCATGGGTGAAGTAGCGGTGGAAACCGATCGTGATGCCGTGGCAGCCGATGTAGTACATGGCGACCAGCAGGCCCAGATCGAGCCAGCTCACACCGCGGCCCCAGGCCAACGGCACCGCCGCCACCAGGGCCACGAACGGCACCACGATGAACAGCAGCAGCGCGATCTGCTCGACCGACCGCTTGTTGTCGCCGCCGAGCGTGGCGGAAGGAAGGGCCGGACCGCCGGCCTCGGGCGCCGGGACGTCGTCGATCACGTCGGGGCTGTTCTTCATGGGGAGTCCCCCGTGGGGTGAGGAGTCGAGGACAGCTCTGGCTACGCATCCGTAACCTACGGCTTCGTAAGTATGACAGCGGAGCAGCCCGCAGCACGAGAGCTGCGCCGTCGGAGCTACCTCTCCACCGGACCGACGAGGGCTGAGGGGAGCGCCGACAGCACGGACACCTATCCTGGAGGCGTCGGACAGCGCGGTCCGCACTCGCTTTGCCGGGGTGGTGACAGCACCGCTGCAGCCGCGGACCCCGGACCGAAGTGCCCATCCGTCTCCCGTCGGCACCTTGTCCGGGAGACGTATCGCGACGCACCTCCTCAATCACTGCAAGGAGCCGCACACTGTGAGCAGTGCCGACCAGACCCCCGCCGCCAGCCCCGAGCTGCGTGCCGACATCCGCCGCCTCGGAGACCTGCTGGGCGAGACCCTCGTACGTCAGGAGGGCCAGGAACTCCTCGACCTCGTCGAGCGAGTCCGCGCCCTCACCCGTACCGACGGCGAGGCCGCCGCCGAACTCCTCGGCGACACCGACCTGGAGACCGCCGCGCAGCTCGTCCGCGCCTTCTCCACCTATTTCCACCTCGCCAACGTCACCGAGCAGGTCCACCGCGCCCACGAGATGCGCGATCGGCGCGCCGCCGAGGGCGGGCTGCTGGCCCGTACCGCCGACCGGCTGAAGGACGCCGACCCGGAACACCTGCGCCAGACCGTCAAGAACCTCAACGTACGGCCCGTCTTCACCGCGCACCCGACCGAGGCCGCGCGCCGCTCCGTACTGAACAAGCTCCGCCGCATCGCCGAGCTGCTGGAGACGCCGGTCATCGAGGCCGACCGGCGCCGCCTCGACCTGCGGCTCGCCGAGAACATCGACCTCATCTGGCAGACCGACGAACTGCGCGTGGTCCGCCCGGAACCGGCCGACGAGGCACGCAACGCCATCTACTACCTCGACGAGCTGCACGCCAACGCCGTCGGGGACGTACTCGAGGACCTCGCGGCCGAACTGGAGCGCGTCGGCGTCGAACTGCCCGCGGGCACCCGTCCGCTGACCTTCGGCACCTGGATCGGCGGCGACCGCGACGGCAACCCCAACGTGACGCCCGCCGTCACCTGGGATGTGCTGATCCTGCAGCACGAGCACGGCATCACCGACGCGCTGGAACTCATCGACTACCTGCGCGGACTGCTCTCCAACTCCATCCGCTACACCGGCGCCACCGACGAGCTGCTGGCCTCCCTCCAGGCCGACCTGGAACGACTGCCCGAGATCAGCCCCCGCTACAAGCGGCTGAACGCCGAGGAGCCGTACCGCCTCAAGGCCACCTGCATCCGGCAGAAGCTCGTCAACACCCGCGAACGACTCGCGGCAGGCACCCCGCACCGCCCCGGCTGCGACTACCTCGGCACCGCCGAACTCCTCGAGGACCTGGTGCTCATCCAGACCTCGCTGCGCGAGCACCGCGGCGGCCTCTTCGCCGACGGCCGGATGGACCGCACCATCCGTACGCTCTCCGCGTTCGGGCTGCAGCTCGCCACCATGGACGTGCGCGAGCACGCCGACGCGCACCACCACACCCTCGGCCAGCTCTTCGACCGGCTCGGCGAGGAATCGTGGCGGTACGCCGACATGCCGCGCGACTACCGGCAGAAGCTCCTCGCCAAGGAGCTCCGCTCCCGTCGCCCCCTCGCCCCGACCCCCGCCCCGCTGGACGCCGCGGGCGAGAAGACCCTCGGTGTCTTCCACACCATCAAGGAAGCCTTCGAACGGTTCGGACCCGAGGTCATCGAGTCGTACATCATCTCGATGTGCCAGGGCGCCGACGACGTCTTCGCCGCAGCCGTCCTCGCCCGCGAGGCCGGACTGATCGACCTGCACGGCGGCTGGGCCAAGATCGGCATCGTGCCGCTCCTGGAGACCACCGACGAGCTGCGCGCCGCCGACGTGATCCTCGACGAAATGCTCGCCGACCCCTCGTACCGGCGGCTCGTCTCCCTCCGCGGCGACGTCCAGGAGGTCATGCTCGGATACTCCGACTCCTCCAAGTTCGGCGGCATCACCACCTCCCAGTGGGAGATCCACCGGGCGCAGCGCCGGCTTCGCGACGTCGCGCACCGCTACGGCGTACGGCTGCGCCTCTTCCACGGCCGCGGCGGCACCGTCGGCCGCGGCGGCGGCCCCTCGCACGACGCGATCCTCGCGCAGCCCTGGGGCACGCTGGAGGGCGAGATCAAGGTGACCGAACAGGGCGAGGTCATCTCCGACAAGTACCTCATCCCCGCGCTCGCCCGGGAGAACCTGGAACTGACCGTCGCGGCCACCCTCCAGGCCTCCGCCCTGCACACCGCGCCCCGTCAGTCCGACGAGGCGCTGTCCCGCTGGGACGCGGCGATGGACACCGTCTCCGACGCAGCGCACAGCGCCTACCGCAAGCTGGTCGAGGACCCGGACCTGCCCGCGTACTTCTTCGCGTCCACCCCGGTCGACCAGCTCGCCGAACTGCACCTGGGCTCGCGCCCCTCGCGACGCCCGGACTCCGGCGCCGGTCTCGACGGACTGCGCGCCATCCCCTGGGTCTTCGGCTGGACCCAGTCGCGGCAGATCGTGCCCGGCTGGTACGGAGTCGGCTCCGGGCTCAAGGCGCTGCGCGAAGCCGGTCTTGACACCGTCCTGGACGAGATGCACGAACAGTGGCACTTCTTCCGGAACTTCATCTCGAACGTCGAGATGACCCTCGCCAAGACCGACCTGCGGATCGCCCGCCACTACGTCGACACGCTCGTCCCCGACGAGCTGAAGCACGTCTTCGCCGACATCGAGGCCGAGCACGCGCTGACGGTGGAGGAAGTCCTCAAGGTCACCGGCGGAACCGAACTGCTCGGCACCAGCCCGGTGCTCCAGCAGACCTTCTCGATCCGTGACGCCTACCTGGACCCGATCTCGTATCTCCAGGTCTCGCTGCTGGCCCGCCAGCGCCGCGCCGCCGAGCGCGGCGAGGAGGCCGACCCGCTCCTCGCCCGGGCCCTGCTGCTCACCGTGAACGGTGTCGCGGCGGGTCTGCGCAACACCGGCTGATCCCCCGTGCGGTGAGCGGGGGCGGTCCCGCCGGAACTCTCAGAGGGCGATGAACGTCGCCACCAGCAGGGCCGCCCCCGCGATCCCGGTGCCCCACGCGGTCCGGGTCAGCCGCAGACCACCCCCGATGATCAGCGCGGCGAGCAGCAGCGCGCCGCCCAGCGGCACCCAGGAATGCAGGAAGCCCGGAAGTCCTGTCCGGACGACCTCGTCCGTGCCGGGCTTCACGACGACCGGATAGGTGCCGCCCTTCTTCACCGCGACGGACCTCGCGATCGTCACACGCGAGCGCGCGGTGGCCTGCCCGGTCGGGGCGAACGGCCCCGTGCACACGTCTGCCCCGCAGCCGGTGACGGTGATCGAGCCGTGCTCACGGCCCTTGGCGAGGACGATGTGCTGCGCCGAGGCCCATGACGACAGGACGCCCGCGACGAGCAGCAGCAGGACGACGCAGCCCAGGGCGGCGTTGCGGCCGTAGTGCAGCGCGCGGTGGGAGGTGCTCCGCTTCATGGGGAGCGATCTTTGGGCAGGCGAACGCTTTCGGTCAACTCACGGTCATTCCATGGCCAGAAATGATCCGGAATCGCCCTGCTATCTCATGAGTTGTACGCGCTCTGCGCGCGCTCAAGCCCTTCCGCGAGCAGGCACTCCACCGAGTCCGCGGCCCGGTCCACCAGATAACCGAGCTCCTTGCGCTCGGTGGACGAGAAGTCCTTCAGCACGAAGTCCGCGACCTGCATCCGCCCCGGCGGACGACCGATCCCGAACCGGATCCGGTGGTAGTCCGGCCCCATCGACTTGGTCATCGACTTGAGCCCGTTGTGCCCGTTGTCGCCGCCGCCCAGCTTCAGCCGGAGCACCCCGTAATCGATGTCCAGCTCGTCGTGGATCGCCACGACGTGGTCGGTCGGCACCTTGTAGAAGTCGCGGAGCGCGGTGACCGGACCGCCCGAGAGATTCATGTACGACATCGGCTTGGCCAGGATCACACGGCGGTTGGCAGGTCCGGGCGGCCCCATACGGCCCTCGACCACCTGCGCCTGGGCCTTCTGGCCCCGCTTGAACTTCCCCCCGATCCGCTCGGCCAGGAGATCGGCGACCATGAAGCCGACATTGTGCCGGTTCGCCGCGTATTCGGGACCGGGGTTGCCGAGGCCCACGATGAGCCAGGGGTCGGTGGCTACGGACATCTGCGCTCGGTCTCCTCGCGTACGGCTGACTGCGGATGCATGCGGTGATGGACAAGGGAAACGGGGCGGCGGGTCCCTGGGGAAGGAACCGCCGCCCCGTCAGTGAAGCAGGTGAAGCGTGGAGGGCGAGGCTCAGGCCTCGGTGCCCTCGGCGGCCTCGGTGCCCTCGGCAGCCGGCTCCTCGGCCTGCGCCGCGACGACCTGCAGCACGATGGCGTCCTCGTCACCGGCCAGCACCGAGCCGGAGGGCAGCGGGATGTCCTTGGCGAGGATGGAGTCACCGGCGTCCAGGCCCGCGACGGAGACCGTGACGGACTCGGGGATGTGGGTGGCCTCGGCCTCGACGAGCAGGGTGTTCTGCACGTACTCGAGCAGGTTGCCGCCCGGGGCCAGGTCGCCCTCGACGTGCACGGCGATCTCGACGTTGACCTTCTCGCCGCGCGTGACGGTCAGCAGGTCGACGTGCTCGATGTCGCCCTTGAGCGGGTTGCGCTGCACAGCCTTCGGAATGACCAGGGCGTCCTTGCCCTCGATCTCCAGACCGATCAGGACGTTGGCGGTACGCAGCGCCAGCAGCAGATCGTGGGCCGGCAGGGTGACGTGGACCGGCTCGGCGCCGTGGCCGTAGACGACCGCGGGAACCTGGTTCTCACGACGGGCGCGGCGGGCGGCGCCCTTGCCGAACTCGGTGCGGGGAAGGGCGGCGAGCTTGATCTCTGCCATGACTGCACTCCTCGTAGGGTGACGAAACTGGATGGTCACCCGGCCCACGACAGGCCTGCTACGAAGAGCGCGTCGATAACGGACCGCCGTACCTATGAGTACGGCCTCCCTCGCCGAGCAACTCGCTGAGTCTACCCGGCGGGGAGGCCGCACCCAAAGTGGATCTTCGATCGACCGGTCCCGCTACTGCTCCTCGAAGAGGCTCGTGACCGAACCGTCCTCGAAGACCTCGCGCACCGCGCGCGCGATGGTCGGCGCGATCGAGAGCACCGTGATCTTGTCGAGCTCCAGCTCGCCCGGGGTCGGCAGCGTGTCCGTGAAGACGAACTCGCTCACCTTGGAGTTCTTCAGCCGGTCCGCGGCGGGCCCGGAGAGCACACCGTGCGTCGCCGTCACTATGACGTCCTCGGCACCGTGCGCGAACAGGGCGTCGGCGGCGGCACAGATGGTGCCACCGGTGTCGATCATGTCGTCGACCAGGACACAGACCCGGTCCTTGACGTTGCCGACGACCTCGTGGACGGTCACCTGGTTGGCGACGTCCTTGTCACGGCGCTTGTGGACGATCGCCAGCGGCGCGTCCAGACGGTCGCACCAGCGGTCGGCGACGCGCACGCGGCCGGCGTCCGGGGAGACGATCGTCAGCTTCGAGCGGTCGACCTTGGCACCGACGTAGTCGGCGAGGATCGGCAGCGCGAAGAGGTGGTCGACCGGACCGTCGAAGAAGCCCTGGATCTGGTCCGTGTGCAGGTCGACCGTGAGGATGCGGTCGGCACCCGCGGTCTTCATCAGATCGGCGACCAGGCGGGCCGAGATCGGCTCGCGGCCGCGGTGCTTCTTGTCCTGACGGGCGTAGCCGTAGAACGGCACGATCACCGTGATGGAGCGGGCGGACGCACGCTTCAGCGCGTCCAGCATGATCAGCTGCTCCATGATCCACTTGTTGATCGGAGCCGTGTGGCTCTGGATCAGGAAGCAGTCGGCGCCGCGGGCGGACTCCTGGAAACGGACGTAGATCTCACCGTTGGCGAAATCGAAGGCCTTCGTCGGCACGAGGCCGACACCCAATTGGTGCGCAACCTCCTCGGCCAGCTCGGGGTGGGCGCGGCCGGAGAAGAACATCAGTTTCTTCTCGCCGGTCGTCTTGATCCCGGTCACAGCACAGTCTCCTCAGACGTGTTCCTGGCGCTGCACGCATCTGTCCCGATGTGCAACGAGCCAGCCGAAATGGGGTGAGCATCTATCACGGTACGCCGTGCGCGGCGCACCTGTTTCCGGTCAGCTTTCGCCGACGGTCTCCTCCGCGGCGGCCTGAGCCGCCTGCGCGGCGGCGCTGCCCGGACGCTTGCGGGCCACCCAACCCGCGATATTCCTTTGCTGGCCACGGGCGACAGCGAGCGAACCGGCCGGTACGTCCTTCGTGATGACCGAGCCGGCGGCGGTGTACACGCCGTCCCCGACCGTGACGGGTGCCACAAACATATTGTCCGAGCCGGTCCGGCAGTGCGAGCCGATGGTCGTGTGGTGCTTCGCCACTCCGTCGTAGTTCACGAAGACGCTCGCGGCACCGATGTTGGTGTGATCGCCGATGGTCGCGTCGCCGACGTAGCTCAGGTGCGGCACCTTCGTGCCCTCGCCGATCGTGGCGTTCTTCATCTCCACGTACGTACCGGCCCTGGCCTTCGGGCCGAGCCTGGTGCCCGGGCGCAGGTACGCGTACGGGCCGACCGTCGCCTCCGGGCCGATCTCCGCCTCGACCGCGACCGTGTTGTCGACGCGCGCGCCCGCGTGGACCGTGGTGTCCGTCAGCCGGGTGTTCGGGCCGACCTCGGCCTCCTCGGCGAGGTGCGTGGTGCCGAGCAGCTGGGTGCCGGGGTGCACGATCGCGTCCTGCTCGAACGTCACGGTGGCGTCGATCAGCGTCGTCGCCGGGTCCACGACGGTCACGCCTGCGAGCATGGCCCGCTCCAGCAGCCGCTGGTTCATCAGGGCGCGGGCCTGGGCGAGCTGCACGCGGTTGTTGATCCCGAGGATCTCGCGGTGGTCGGCCGCGACCGAGGCGCCGACCCGGTGCCCGTCCTCGCGCAGGATGGACAGCACATCGGTGAGGTACTCCTCGCCCTGGCTGTTGTCGGTGCGGACCTTGCCGAGGGCGTCCGCGAGCAGCCGTCCGTCGAACGCGAAGACCCCGGAGTTGATCTCGCGGATCGCCCGCTGGGCGTCGGTGGCGTCCTTGTGCTCGACGATCGCGGTGACCGCGCCGCTCGCGGCGTCGCGGACGATCCGGCCGTAGCCGGTGGAGTCCGGGACCTCGGCGGTCAGCACGGTGACGGCGTTGGCGTCGGCGGTGTGCGCGGCGGCGAGCTCACCGAGCGTCGTGCCGGAGAGCAGCGGGGTGTCGCCGCAGACGACGATCACGGTGCCGTCGACGGCACCGCCGAGCTCTTCGAGCGCGATGCGCACGGCGTGGCCGGTGCCGCCCTGGACGGCCTGGTACGCGGTCCGCACCCGGCTGTCGATGGTGGCGAGATGCGCGCCGACCCGCTCGCTCGCGTGGCCCACGACCACGACGAGGTGCTCGGGGGCCAGCTCGCGGGCGGCGGCGACGACATGCCCGACGAGCGAACGCCCGGAGATCTCGTGCAGAACCTTGGGAGTCTTCGACTTCATGCGGGTGCCCTCACCCGCTGCGAGGACGACGACGGCTGCCGGGCTGTTGGCGCTCACGGATGTGCCCTTCGGCTTCGGGTGGTGGACACCCGCAGGATACCGGGGGCGTACGGGGCGGACATGAGTACGGGCCCCGACCGTGATGGTCGGGGCCCGTACTCATGGGCTCCCGGGGAAGGAATCGAACCCTCATTCAATGGACCAAAACCATTTGTCCTGCCATTAGACGACCCGGGATGGTATGCCTTTTATGTCCGATTTTAATGATCGGCTCGTTTTGCAGCCCCTACTATGCCGCACCACCAGCCTTCGATGCGACGGTACAGGTCGGCACTCTTGAGAACACGTACGACCAGGCAACCCCGGTAGTTCTCGCCGACATTCTTCCGGTTCGTCCTGGGGTTGTGTTTCTTGATCGATGTCTTGCCGAACGACGCCGGGTCGGCGCCGGTCAGCTCCCTCCAGTACTGCTCGGCTGCGGTCACGTCTGCCGTCTCGTGGATGTGTACATGGAAGCGCAGATGCTGGGCGCTCACGCCGAGGAGCCGGAGCCATGCCAGGAAGACCTCGATCATCCGAGGGTCGCTGTTGACGAAGGTGACTCTCTCCGCGAGGCGATGAGGCTTGGACTTCGACCCCTCCGACCAGTACAGGCCGACGCCCAGCAGGAAGAGCTCACGTGCGCTCATCGTGCCGATCTCGTCCGCCGCATCCTGCTTCGTCCTCCGGCGTTCCGTCTCGCGCCTGTGAAGCGTCGCCTCCCAGCCCCGCCGGGCGATGGCTGACGCCTCCTCCCGAGTTCGGTTGCGCTCAGGCTTCGGCAGATCTCGCACCCACAGCGAGATCGAACTCTTCGAGCACCCCAGCTCCACCTGTATCCGGTCGTACGTCATGCCCTGCAGCCGCAGCTCCCGGGCCTTCTCCCGCAGGTCGTCCTTGGCGTTGGGGCGCTTCGTCCACTCCGGGGCGGGCTCGCCCTCCAGGAGGCGGTTGAGGATGTCGTTGTTGTCCACGGACAGCCGGTCGCGGATCCGGCGGCGGCTGAGGCCCTCGCGGCGGAGGGCCACGGCCTGCTCGCGGAGGCCCTCGAAGTCGGCGTATTTGCTGGTGATTTCCGTCACGGGTCAAGCGTTGTCCGGAATTCGGACGTCCGGTTCGAAAGAGTGGCCGATTCGCCATTTCGGGCGATCGTCGATCATTTCGGCCCTGTTCGAACGGGGGACGTGCTGTCCAGGTCGTCCGAAAATGAGATGCGGCCGCCCGTAGTCTGGATGCCATGACCGCAACGGGGGCACACCTGGAAGGCGCGGGAACGACCGCCCGCGGCTATTGGTGGTGGGAACGGCGGCGCAGTGTCGCCCTGGACGTGGGGCTCGCGCTCCTGTCGGCGCTGGAATGCGCACTGGAAGGGGTGGAATTCGCGGGGGACACCGGGCTGCCGGTGCCGCTCGGAGTGGTTTTCGGGCTGATCGCGGGTTCCGTGCTGGTGGTGCGGCGGCGCTGGCCGATCGCGGTGGTGCTGGTCTCGATCGCGACGACGCCCGCCGAGATGGGCTTCCTGATGGGGCTGGTCGGCCTCTACACGCTGGCCGCGTCCGACGTGCCGCGCCGGATCACCGCGGTGCTCATGGGGATGTCGCTGGTCGGGACGTTCGTCGTCACGTACGTACGGCTGCGGCAGAGCGTCTCCGTGCACTCCGGGAACTTCGGGCCCGACAGCTGGTACGTACCGGTGGTTTCGCTCTTCATGTCCCTCGGGCTCACGGCGCCGCCCGTGCTGTTCGGCCTCTACATAGGGGCCAGGCGCCGGCTGATGGAGAGCCTGCGGGAGCGTGCGGACTCGCTGGAGCGGGAGCTGTCGCTGCTCGCGGACCGGGCCGAGGAGCGGGCCGAGTGGGCGCGCACCGAGGAGCGGACGCGGATCGCGCGGGAGATGCACGACGTGGTCGCGCACCGGGTCAGCCTGATGGTGGTGCACGCGGCGGCGCTGCAGGCCGTCGCCCCGAAGGATCCTGCGAAGGCGGTACGCAACGCGGCGCTCGTCGGTGACATGGGCAGACAGGCCCTGACCGAGTTGCGCGAGATGCTCGGGGTGTTGCGGACGGGGGATCCGACGGCGGTGCGGCCCGCCCGGGTGCCACTGGCTGCGGTGGGTGAGGCGGTGGCTGCGGCGGCTGCGGCGGCCACCGAGGACGGGCCACGGCTGCACGAGGTGGAGACGCTGGTCGGCCAGTCCCGGGCGGCCGGGATGACGGTGGAGCTGTCGGTGGACGGCGATGCGCGGCCGTACGCCCCCGAGGTGGAACAGACGGCGTACCGGGTGGTGCAGGAGGCGCTGACCAACGTGCACAAGCATGCGGCGGGTGCGAAGACGTGGGTGCGGTTGGCGCACCGCGGTTCGGAGGTCGCGATGCAGGTGGAGAACGGCCCGTCGGACGGGGCGGCGGCGGACGCGGGGCTGCCGAGCGGCGGCAACGGTCTGGTGGGGATGCGGGAGCGGGTGCTGGGGCTGGGCGGTGTGTTCGTCTCGGGTCCGACGGACGCGGGGGGTTTCCGGGTGTCGGCGGTGCTTCCTGACCGGGGCGCCGCGTAGTCGGGCCCCGCGGTCCCGCTCCGGGGCGTACGGCCCCTGTGGTGCCCCGGTCGCCGGTCCGGGGCCGGGCGTCCGGGGGTGGAGCGGCCGGCGGACCCGTTCGATGCCGTCGGCCGGCCGCCGCGGATCCCGCTCAGCCCGAGGTCAGCCGTTCGGGCTGGATCCCGCCGACCAGCGTCGCGAGCGCCTGGTCGATGTCCGCACCCAGGAACCAGTCCCCGGTGTGGTCGATGCTGTACACGCGTCCTTCGGCGTCGATCGCGAGGACCGCCTGCCCGTCGCCCTCCTCGCCCAGCGGGCTGACCTCGGTCTCCAGCGCCCGTCCCAGATCGCCGAGGGTGCGAGCCAGATGCAGTCCGCTCAGCGGATCGATCCGTACCGGTGCCGGTGCGATCTGCCGGCCCGGGGCGGATCCCGCGATGTACAGGCCGCCGAACTCCGCCCATGCCTCCACAGCGGCGGGGAAGACCGCGTGCTGATGTCCGGCGGGCGACGCGTGGGAGCGCAGTGCGTCCGCCCATTCCTCCGCCTGCCGGATGTCCCAGCGTCCCGGCTGCCAGCCCGCGGTGCGCAGGGCGGCGTCGACGGCGACGGGGAAGCGGGTGGCGGCGGCACGGTCCGTGTGGTTCGTGGGGTCGGCCTGTTCGGGAAGGTCGGTTCGGTCGTGCATCGGCGCGCGATCAGCCCTTCTCGGCGGTGGTCGCCGCGCTGGTGGTGGTGAGGTCGACGGGGCGCACGCCGAAGTGGGCGAGCATCGCCGTGCAGGAGCGGCACGGTGGTGCGTAACTGCCGTGCATCGGGTCGCCGTCCTCGCGGATGCGCCGTGCGGTGAGCCGCGCGTGCTTCAGTGCGCGCCGGGCCTCGCCGCTGGTCAGCGGTTTGCGCTGGGCTCGTTTGGAGCGTCCGGTCTCTGCGGCGGCGAGCTGCCGGGAGAGCAGGATCGCCTCGGGGCAGCGGCCGGTGAACCGTTCGCGCTGGCCGCTGGTGAGGGTGTCGAGGAAGTCCTGTACCAGCGGGTGCAGTACGGGCGGTTGGTCACCCTTGCCCGCGGTACAGGTCAGCGTCTCGCCGCGTACGGACAGCGCGGCAGCCACGGCCGGCAGGATGCCGTCGCGGCGGTGGTGGAGATGGGGTGTGCGGCTGCGTGCGGTGTCGCTCCAACTGAGGCGCGGGTCTCCGGATGTGACTGTTTGTGTTGTGTGCATGGTGTGGATGTCCCTCCCGTGCCATCCCCCCGAGTTGCGGTGACAGCCTGCCAAATGTGCCAGTCGGTGGGGAAGCTGGGGCGGTGAAACGTGCCTGCGTGTCGCGGACAGTGGCCCGACCGTCGCCGGTCCGTCACCCAGCTGTGACGGTTCGTGACCGAAACGGACGGGAAGCCGGAGGAGGGACGGAAGGGTCGCCCGGGGGCGAGACCCCCTGTTGCCCCACCGCATAGGCTGTGCCTGGACCGCCCCCACGGGCAGGTCGGTCCTCATCAGACAGACGCAGCAGGGGGCAACCGCCATGACGACAGGTCGGCTCGGGCAGCAAGCCGCGCCACCGAACGCGGCCTACGCCGGGCAGGTCGTGCACTTCCCGGATCCGGTCCGGGCGTCCCGCCACCCCAGGGGTGTGCGCGTGGACGAGAACGGCTGTCCGGTGTTCGCGCCGTACGCGCGCGCCGCCGCCGAGATCGCCGAGCCCCCTCAGGGTTTCGGCGTCGACGAGTTGCGGCTCACCGACTACGTGTCGGCCAATGCCGCGTTGGCGGCGAGTGGCCACGAGCTGTGGGACACGATCCCGGCGGTCGCCACGCCGCACGGCTGGACCTGGCACCATGTGCCGGGCGGCCGGCGGATGGAGCTCGTGCCGGTCGAGGTCAAGGCACTGCTCCGGCACCACGGCGGTCTGGCGTCCACGCCGGTCGACCAGAACAAGCGGGGCACGCGTCCGCTGCAGGAGACCCGGCCCGCGTACTTCCGGTTGCCGAAGGGTGCGGTCGCGGTCAGCGAGCAGCAGGTCCAGGGCGTCGAGGAGGATCTCGGTTACCGGCTGCCGGGCGCGTACCGCTCGTTCCTGAAGGCGGCCGGTGGTTCGGCCCCGGCCGGTGCGGCGCTCGACGCGGAGCTCGGTCTCCTGGTCGACCAGCCGTTCTTCACCGTGCGCGAGGAGGCCGCGGTGAACGACCTGGTGTACGTCAACAAGTGTCTGCGGGACCATCTCACCAAGGATTACCTGGGTGTTGGTTTCGTCCAGGGCGGCGTCCTCGCGGTGAAGGTCCGGGGCAACGGCACGGGTTCGGTCTGGTTCTGCGCGTACGACGACGCCAGGGATCAGGACGGCTGGAACGTGCAGGAGCGCGTGGACCGGCTGTTGCTGCCCTGCGGTGTGGACTTCGACGCCTTCCTGCAGCGGCTGGCGGGCAACCCGCCGGAGCTGGAGACCGTGGCGAACCTGATGGTGGACGGCGGCTTCGCGCGGGCCGTCCCGGTGGAGGGGTGAGCGCGATGGTGACCTTTGCGCAGGCGCAGGAGCGCGCGGACGAGTGGGTCAACGGCGACGTGCCCGGGTACCAGCACCGTGAGGTGCGGGTCCGCGAGTTCGAGCTGGGTTTCGTGGTGTGGGCCGAGGACCGTGCGGAGGGCCCCGTCTCGGACGGTGGCCGGCAGCGGATGGTGATAGCCCGCGACAGTGGTGAGGCCACGCTCTGGCCGGGGCTGCCGGTCGGTGAGGTGATACGGCGGTACGAGGAGGAGTACGGCGCGGTCGGCGTGGCTCCGGCGGCGCCGGGGTCGCCGGAGCGTATCGATCTGAATCAGACGTCGTTCCTGCTGAGCCCGCCTGAGTGGTTGCAGGAGGCGGCGGACAAGCTCGGGATCCCCGACCGGCGGGCGGAGCGCGGCGCGGCCCCCGCGCCGGCAGCTTCCGGTCCCGGCGGGCAGACCGACCACGAGCCCACCGCTCCCGACGGCGTTCCGGCCTCCGTTCCGAAGCCGGCCGCCGGGGACACCCCGTGGGCCGGGACGGACACCAACGCGGGCTCCGACGACGGGGCGGTCGCGTTGCCGGCCACCGTGTTCGCACCGCCGCTCTCGGGCGCCGACGACGGCACCCCGCCGTCGACGGTGGGCGCTGACGCGCCGACCGCTCTGATGTCCGGCGGCAGCCGGTTGCCCCGGACGGCGATCGTCGCGGGCCTGAATCCGCAGGGGCCCGGTGCGCCCGGTCCCGGCGGTCACGCTCCTGGTCATCCCGGCGGGCCGGGTGTCCCGGGACCGGGTCCCGTCGGTGCTCCCGGCCGTTCCGGTGACGGTGACATCGCCGATGCGGCCACGAGCAAGGCCGCGGTGCCGCCGCGGGGTGCGCGCGGCGGCGGGGCGGCGCCTCCGCCTCCGCCCGGTGTGCCCGGTGTTCCGGGCGCCGGGCCGGGTGCGCCGGTCGCGCCGTCCTCGGGGCCGGGTGCGCCCGGTGCTCCGGCGGGCGGGTACCTCCCGACGCAGCTCGTCCCGCAGGCCGGCCCGTCCGGTGCGCCCCACCCCGCGCCCCCCGTTCCTCCCGGCCCGATGCCGCCGTCCGACGGCGGTTTCGACCATGCTGCGACGATGCTCGCCGAGCCGGGTCCGGGTGGTCCGCGGCCGCCGGGTCCGCCCGGTGTTCCGGGTGTTCCGGGTGTGCAGCAGCCTCCCGCTCCGCCCGGTCCTCCTGGTCGGCCCGGGGCGACGCCGCCGTCGGTCGGCGGTGTGCATCACGCCGCGACGATGTTCGCCGAGCCGGGTCCGGGTGGTCCGCGGCCGCCGGGTCCGCCCGGCCCGCCCGGAGCCCCTGGCATGCCTGCGGGCGGCGCCCCCGGTCCCGTACCGCCGAATCCGCACACCCCGCCGCCTCCGGCGTACGGCTATCCGCCGCCTCCGGCCGGTCAGCCGACCGTCGGTCCCGGATACCAGGCCGTGCTGCGCTTCCGCGCGCCCGACGGCAGCGAGCAGCAGCTGATCCGCCGCTCGGCGCCCGGTACTCCGCACCCGGAGTGGCAGATGCTGCACGAGCTGCGGGCGATGAACGTGCCGCCGCAGCAGGTCATCGAGCTGCACACCGAGCTGGAGTCGTGCGAGCTGCCGGGTGGTTACTGCGCGCGGATGATCCGGGAGACCTGGCCGCAGGTGCGGATCACCAGCGTCGCTCCGTACGGCACCGATCACGCGAGCCGTCAGCAGGGCATGCAGCATCTGCTGACGCACCAGGGTGAGCTGCACCAGGTCGCGGACGGCCCGGCGCGTCCGGCGCCGGTCCGGGCCCCGCTGCCGCAGATGCCGCCCGCCATGCCGATTCCGCCGGAGGGCATCGCGGAGGAGCTGCTGCAGGTCTTCGGGCCGCAGGGGGTGCTCCGGTTCGACCAGCGGGCGGTGTCCCGGCAGGGTGTGCCCGAGATCGTGGCGCGGACTCTGGTGTGGGCGGGGCTGCCGGCCGACTTCGGTCCGTTCTTCTGGGCGCAGCCGGGCCAGCCGGTGGTGCCGACCCTGGCCGAGCTGGCGGTGCAGCGGCAGGTGCAGCCGGCGTCCGACGCGGGGTCGTATCTCGTCATGGGGTCCGACTTCGGCAAGGCGATCTGTGTTCAGTACGGGACGGCGAACATCGTGGCCGTACCGGTCGAGGCGGGTCCCGGCGGGCAGCCGGTGCCGCCGCAGTTCGTGAACACGGGGCTGCCGGAGTTCGCGCGTTCGATGGCGCTCCTCGGCCGGATGTGGCGGCTCCGTTTCGGTCTCAATCCGGAGCAGGCGGGCCGTTGGACGGTCGACTTCCAGGCGCAGCTGGTGGCGCTGGACCCGGCGGCGCTCGCGTCGCCGGAGAGCTGGTGGTCGGTGCTGCTCGAACAGATGTGGGACGGGCTGATCTGATCTGCCCCGCTGCCCGCCGTGCGCCCGGATCCCGACCAGGGGGGGGGGGGGCCCGCGTTGAGTGTAACCCCCCGCGTAACGCCGGGAAACACCCCATGGGTTAAACAATAAATTCGAAAATAAACA